>JAGSGK010000178.1 GCA_023955215.1 Paracoccaceae bacterium | reverse complement strand
TATCCTCTCAGTCGACCATCACCGCATCACTGCGCCTCCGGTAAAAGGGGTTCTAGTGTTACTACAACAGAGTCGCAAGTGCTTTTTTCATAGAAAGCAAAGATAATTTGAAATTCTTGCTGAGGTCAAAGATGCCTTTGTTTTCAAGGGAGAGTTATCCACAAGATCTACAAGAAAGCTATTAGTTTTCGCCAAAAGCAGGACTGTTTACGTCATTGCGCGCAAGAGACCAAAAGCAAAACTTCATCGGTGTTCCTATGTATCTTTCAGCACCCATGTAGCACATTCGCATTAGCACTGCCTGCCCAACGTATATGGCCGCTTAAAACGCAGAATTAACACTGGAACTCGGGGAGCCCACGTCATTCCTACCGCACAGGCTAAGCTACTACTTGTTGTTATAGTGTCCGGCTGCTTTTAGTTTGAGCTTCAAAAATGGTTCTTCCACATATTTACACCTCAACGTGGCGTAATTCATGTTGGGGAACTGACGAAACAACATAGCGTTGAAACGCCATACTCATTATTACCGTAAACTACGGGCCTGATAAAACTCGATGCAGTGCCCCCGACATGCCAATAGGAGGCCACATTGAGCAAACTAGATCCCAAAGACCTTAGATCACGCCAGTGGTTTGATAACCCAGACAATCCAGAAATGACTGCACTATATCTAGAGCGGTATCTGAACTACGGGCTAACACGTCAGGAACTACAGTCTGGCAAGCCTATCATCGCGATTGCGCAGACTGGTAGCGACCTTAGTCCTTGTAACCGTCACCATATAGAATTGGCGAAACGGGTTCGCGACGGGATCATTGCAGCAGGTGGTGTCCCAATGGAGATGCCCGTTCACCCTATTCAAGAGACAGGCAAGCGCCCGACAGCCAGTTTGGACCGCAACCTTGCCTACCTTGGACTGGTCGAGACGTTGTTCGGTTACCCTGTAGACGGCGTAGTCCTTACTATTGGTTGTGATAAAACAACCCCTGCCCTTTTGATGGCAGCAGCAACAGTCAACATACCGGCCATTGCGCTTTCAGTTGGTCCGATGCTTAACGGCTGGTGGGACGGCGAACGCGCAGGCTCTGGTACCGTCATCTGGAAAGCCCGTGAAAAGCTTGCCGCAGGCGAGATCGACAATGATGGGTTCATGGAAATTGCAGCCGCGTCCGCACCATCCGTTGGCTATTGTAACACGATGGGGACTGCGACCACGATGAATTCATTGGCTGAAGGTCTAGGTATGCAACTGCCCGGTGCCGCCGCGATCCCTGCCCCTTACCGTGAGCGTGGACAGATCAGCTATGAAACGGGGCAGCGCATCGTTGATATGGTCTGGGAGGATCTACGTCCCTCCGACATTATGACACGCGAAGCCTTTGAAAACGCGATTGTCATCAACTCAGCTATTGGTGGTTCTACCAACGCACCAATCCACCTCAATGCGATTGCGCGCCACTTGGACATTCCATTGTCCAATGATGATTGGCAGTCCGTAGGGCACAAAACACCCTTGTTGGTTAACCTACAGCCAGCTGGGGAGTACTTGGGCGAAGACTTTCACCGCGCGGGTGGTGTCCCAGCTGTTGTTGGTGAATTACTTGAGGCCGGTCTTCTTCCCTACCCCAATGCGATCACAGCCAATGGACAAACAATGGGTGCAAACTGCGAAACCCGAAAAACCACCAACGGCAATGTCATCAAAACAGTGGCTGCCCCACTGATGGAAGCCGCAGGATTCATCAACCTGAAGGGCAACCTGTTCGACAGCGCAATTATGAAGACAAGCGTCATCAGCCCAGCATTTAGAAAGACATACCTGTCTAACCCTGAAGACCTAAATGCCTTTGAAGGGCGTGCGATCGTATTTGACGGGCCAGAAGATTACCACCACCGTATCGACGATCCTGCAGAGGGCATTGATGAAGGATGTATCCTTGTAATGCGAGGCGCTGGCCCCAAAGGCTATCCCGGCGGTGCAGAAGTTGTGAACATGCGCGCACCATCATACTTGCTGAAACAAGGGGTTGAGGCGTTGCCATGTGTTGGTGATGGCCGCCAATCCGGCACCTCTGGCTCTCCATCCATCCTAAACGCATCCCCAGAGGCGGCGGACAATGGTGGTCTGGCTATACTGCGCACAGGCGATCAGGTGCGGATCGACCTGAACAAATGTACCGCGGATATTCTTATTTCGGAAAAGGAGTTGGCTGCACGTCAAGTGACCTTGATGGCCGATGGCGGTTTCCCAGTGCCTGAAAGCCAATCGCCGTGGCAGCAGTACTTCCGCGAGATGGTTCAGCCGTTCGACAAGGGTATGACCCTGCGCGATGCACCGAACTATCGCGACATCGCACGCAAAAGCATGCCACGCGACAACCACTAATACCCGTCTTCAAATATAGAAAAGGCCACAGATTTCTGATCTGTGGCCTTTTGCGTTATAACTTAAGTAATCTTTACCTGACAAAGTCGAGAATTAGTTTAAAAAACTTTACGGCATACAACGGTATACAGTCGACGCCACCTGATCGATCCGCTATGGAACGGCCAAACCACATTCATGAGGATTCCTATGTCTGATATCATCTACACAAAAGTCGACGAAGCACCTGAGCTGGCTTCTGCATCTTTCCTTCCGATCATCCAAAAGTTCGCAGCGGCAGCTGGCGTTTCTGTTGGAACCAAAGATATCAGCCTAGCTGGCCGCATTCTTGCGACCTTCCCTGAGCACCTCAAAGAAGATCAGCGCCAATCAGATGACCTAGCTGAGCTTGGTAAATTGGTAAAAACACCAGACGCCAACGTTATCAAGCTTCCTAACATCTCAGCATCAGTTCCACAGTTGGTTGCCGCGATCAAAGAATTGCAATCCCAAGGGTTCGCACTGCCGGACTACCCTGAGACGCCAGAAACCGACGCAGAAAAAGCAGTTCGTACAAAATACGATGGCCTTAAAGGCTCAGCTGTGAACCCAGTTCTGCGTGAAGGCAACTCTGACCGCCGCGCTGCAAAAGCTGTAAAAAGTTTTGCCCAAAACAACCCACACCGCATGGGCGAGTGGAAATCCGACAGCAAAACACGCGTTGCAGCCATGTCTGGCGGCGACTTCTTCTCAAACGAAGTATCAGCAACTCTTGCTAAAGAGACTGGTGCCAAAATCGTTTTGGAAACAGCAAACGGCGCAACAGTCTTGAAAGACGGCCTGTCATACCCTGCTGGTACTGTTGTTGATGCAACATTCATGAGCGGCAAAGCTTTGGATGCCTTCCTTGCGGAAGAAATCGAAAAGACAAAAGCCGAAGGCACGCTATTCTCGCTGCACATGAAAGCGACGATGATGAAGGTCTCTGACCCAATCATCTTTGGACACGCTGTAAAAGCATTCCTCGCACCCGTCTTTGAAAAGCATGGCGAAGCAATGGCGGACTTGGGTGTAAACCCTAACTCTGGCCTTGGCGATCTAATGGGCCGTGTTGAAGGCAACGCTGCAATCGTTGCAGATATCGAGGCCTGCATCGTATCACGTCCACATATGTATATGGTCGACTCTGATAAAGGTATAACAAACCTTCACGTACCTTCAGACGTCATCATTGACGCATCTATGCCTGCACTTATCCGCGCTGGCGGCAAAGGCTGGGGTCCAGATGGCAACGAGTCAGACACAAACTGTGTGATCCCCGATAATTCATACGCACCTGTCTACGACGAAAGCATCAAGTTCTTTAAGGAGAACGGCAAACTGAATCCAGCAACTGCTGGTACGGTTCAAAATGTTGGCCTGATGGCGCAAAAAGCTGAAGAATACGGCTCACACCCAACGACGTTCGAAATTGCGGAAGCTGGCACAGTCAAAATGATCCTTGATGATGGCACTGTATTGCACAGCCACGTTGTTGAAGCAGGCGACATCTGGCGTTCAGCCTCAGCGCGCAAAGCACCTATCGAGGATTGGGTAAACCTTGCGATTTCACGTCAAAAAGCAGAAGGCTGCAATGCAATCTTCTGGCTGGACGCTGACCGCGATCACGACGCTGAATTGATTGCTTACGTTAAGCCGATCTTGGAAGCCCAAGGCGTCGCAGACAAGTTCCAAATTATGGCGCCTCGCGAAGCGACACGCGCCTCACTTGAGATCATCACACGCGGTGAAAACTCAATCGCGATCACAGGCAACGTTCTGCGCGATTACTTGACCGACTTGTTCCCAATCTTGGAACTGGCAACATCAGCAAAAATGCTATCTATCGTTAAACTTATGAACGGTGGCGGCCTTTTTGAAACTGGCGCTGGTGGGTCCGCACCAAAGCACGTTCAACAGCTGATGGAAGAAAACCACTTGCGTTGGGACAGCTTGGGCGAATTCTGCGCCTTGGGTGAAAGCCTAACATTCTTGGCTGATGCAAAGGGCAACGAGAAAGCCCGCGTATTGGGTAACGCTGTGGATGCTGCGACCCAAGGGATCTTGGACAATGGCCGTTCTCCTTCACGCAAATTAAAAGAGCACGACAACCGTGACAGCCACTATTGGTTTGCCCGCTATTGGGCAGAAGCACTGGCCACGCAAGGTGATGACGCTGAGCTATCCACACACTTCACACCAATCGCTGCTGCACTTGCTGCTAGCGAGACTGCAATCCTGTCAGAACTTGCAGAGGCCCAAGGCCCAGCCGTTGATTTAGGTGGATACTTCCACGGTGACGAAGCCAAAACAGCCGCCGTGATGCGTCCATCCAAAACGCTGAACGCAATCATCGGTTAAGACTGATAACATTACGAAAAAGGCCGCTTGTCAGACAATGACAGGCGGCCTTTTTTGTTCAAATAATTTCGTCTTATTCTACTTAAATTGACTTATCGCTATGACGGATCGTACTTCGCGAAGTCGGAAAGGACGAAAGGTATCTAAGTGTTCGCTTCAGATACCATGCATTCTTCAACAACAATTTAAAAAGGCCACCAGAGAATTGCGCCTCCGAAACCGGCTCACCTAGGTAAGCACTGAATGCAGCGTGATATTTCCCTGGGAGGCAGCCATTATCTGCATTCCAAATCTTAGTCGCACCAACGAAGTGGATTAGGTAGGGCGATACAAACTCACCAACCAAGTTCACCCTATCGGAATTTTGCCAATTCCATAGCGGAGACAGCTCTAGCCAGCTTTGGTGAAAGTGAATATTGAGCAGGCTTTGATCATGGCAAAATAACGCCTCAGGCGACACTTTTGCAATTTGCATGATCTTCTGAAACGCCTCGGTTTCCAACCAACGCGCGCAGTCAACCAACAACACACCTGCATTGAAATATGGAGCTGTTTCGTAACCCAAAACAGCGAATTCCTGAACAGAACGATCTTGACGGTGCCGTTGGTGGATATCCCGCACTGCCGCAAGCACTTGATATTGCATGTCTAATTTGAACAAATTAGCCAAACCATCGCGAGAAACAAAGACATCCGTATCCAAATACAAAATACGTTCATAGTCTTTGCTAAGATCTTCAATCGCGGGTAAGCGCCAATATGTATAGTCTTTCAATCGCTAGTTCTGCGGAAGGTTTTGAAGCGTCTCTCCCACATCAAGCTGCCTCAAAATTGCGCCCTCAGGCAAAAAGCCAGGCCGTTCTTCTGGCACCACATCACTGCAAATAACGACATCAAAATCGCGATTCGACTGCGCCAAAAGCTGTGCGGCAACAAAGCCCGCCTTGTCCAAGTAATTGAAATTACAGACAAGAGTTACACAGTATCTATTCATAAAGCCCTCGGATGCAAAGCGATTGAGCCAATCAATCTTGGAACAGGCGACTACAGAAAATAGACCACCCTTATAGCAAAAGCACCTTTAACGCCTTCAACAGCTGCCATCCATAGCCAACCGTAAAAAATCAGCATTGCCGCTGTTTAGTGGGCAACGCACCACGGAAATATATGGAAGGGTATGGCAGAGACGAAGGGATACTCTGTCGATTGACATATTATAAGTTATGATCTTGTTATTATGGCTATTATCCCACATATGTAGGTGGTAAACGTAGGTGGTAATGACGTTGAGGTCTACGATGCCAAAATTCTTATTGAAGCAACGACAAGGTTGGTATGCAGTCCTTGAAATACCAAAAGCACTCAGGAAACACTTTGGCAAAGTGCGGTTCAAACAATCACTCGAAACGGACTCTCTCAGCATCGCCAACAGCCGTGTACTTCCTGTTATAGCGGAGTGGAAACGAGAAGTCGCTATCGCTAAGGGCTTAGAAATCGGAAGCGACGATGAACTTCTCGCCACATTAGCACTCGTTCGACAAGACACCCAACGACACGGGTCTAAAGGCGTCCCAGACTAC
>JAGSGK010000087.1 GCA_023955215.1 Paracoccaceae bacterium | reverse complement strand
TCGTTTGAGGAATCTTCTGGAGAACGCAAGGGCGACTATTATAGTTATTTGCACCTCGGTTATTGAGGCCAGTCGTCTTTGATCCAAGAAACAAATCCATATTTCCGAAATGCCCCTCGAAATAGGTTGTGAATGCCATCGTTCCGCGCCCCTTCAACCCATCAATCATTCCGATACAATGACCTTGTGAAAAAGCGAAGCCTACACACTCCCGTAGCAATTCCCGACGCCGAACCGTTATCCGTCTCGTATTTTCCATTTCAAAAACATCTGATGGACGAGCGTAAAGGTGTACGCAGCACAAACCGTCGCATCTCGAAATTTGAATCAAATGCAGAAATTTACGATCAATTTTGTCAGGTGAGCCTGTCCATTCGACGTAAATTCCATCTGGCAAGGAATCTGTTGAAGGCGGAATTACCGGGTTCCCACTTGGCATTATTACTGGCTTGTTCTCTGATAGAAGCGGCGTATTGAAAATACGCGCATCTACACCAAAGTAGTCACAAATTTGACTCAGAACATCGGGCCTAGGAAATGCTTCACTCCGAATGTAACGGTTAAGCTGAGTACGGTTTAGACCCAAATCGAGAGCAACGGACGCAACACTTCCTTTCGTTGGAATAAGTTTTTGGAGATTTTCTCCAAAAACACGCCTTATATTAGCTGGATCGTCCACAAAATTCCTAAATCATAAATGGCCGTCCAAACTATTCGAATGGTACCGGCATCAGCACAGAGAATTAGAAAACTATCATATTGGTTACAATCGACAGATAATTCTAACAAACTCCAGTACGTGCCAGTATGCTAGACATTTAACAGAAATGGTGAAAACCAAAATTTAGCTTCTCTATTCATAATCTCGGTTAAATGTTGCTAGGTTTTCACTTCAACCACAAGATGTTTTTTTGTGGGCTACACTCCCGCGACGGAATTGACCTGATATTTTCTGCCAATGCGAGTCAATTGGTCACAGGGTGTTTCTCCGACCAACGTGCATCGTTGCACCATGAACAATCAAGCATAATCAGATACCCTGATCAACGATCAACGCATCGCCCTTGAGGCGGCGTAAGGGCGATGCGCTTGTCTGGAAGTGCGCCCGCGCATTTCTGTTATTGGACGCTGACTACGTCGTCAAAACAGTTTGCGAAGTTCTCGACATCGGCCCCACCGTTCTAACAAAATGGAAGTTCGCCATTGCGGGTATGGGGTTGCCGTTCTTCGGCTTGAAAGATTGCAGCCAGTGCCAGTGCCAGTGCCAGTGCCAGTGCCATTTGTCGGCCGAGCAAGAGAAGTCACTGGAGACGCACTTCACCAACAATCACGCCCGCAATGCTGATGAGATATGTGCCTATATTCTGGCTGAATATGGGCAGAGCTATTGCCCATCAGGAGCGGTCGAGCTGATGCAGCGCTTGGGCTTTACTTATAAAAAGCCACAATCCATGCCCGCACAGGCGGATGAGGCCAAACAGGAAGCCTTCACTGCCGACTATGAGGCTTTGATGCCCCAACATTGAGGTTGCGCGCCAAGGTCCTGAGACACGAACGCCAATCCACTGTTGGAGGGTCCGTGATTTCGAGCCATGGAAATTTGTTCAGGACATAACTTCAGGCGGGGCATGTGGTGTTTGCGAATATGCCTTCGGGACATCCGTAGCGCAATGTGGGTACTTCAAGTGCGCGAAAATCATGCAACAAATTCATGGATGCTAAAATTTTTAGCACCTTGACCGATTCAACCCTCGTATTTCAGCGGATCACTTCACCTCATAGGCAAGTTGTTAAAAGGTTCACGTGTCCCAAACGGGAAATTCGATGCCACGCGAGGGTGCAATCCTGGCAGATAACGACCCCCGCATGGCTGCAACAATAAGCTGCGTAAACCGCATATCATTCTGCTTCAGGCTTGCCTAGCAGGTCGAGCGGTTAGCGTGGCAATAATTAGGGGGTTTATCCTATGTCTATTCGTTCCACTCTGCTTTCCACTCTCTCTGCTGGCGTTTTGTCTGTCGCTGGTTCCGCTGCTTTGGCTGAATGTGCCGCTCCAATTAAAGTTGGTGTTCTGCACTCTTTGTCAGGCTCTATGGCGATTTCCGAAACCACACTAAAAGACGCAATGTTGATGCTGATCGAACAGCAAAACGCTAAAGGCGGTTTGCTTGGCTGTGAATTGGAAGCCGTTGTTGTTGATCCTGCATCCGACTGGCCTTTGTTCGCGGAAAAAGCCCGCGAGCTTTTGACTGTTAACGAAGTAGACGTCATCTTTGGCAACTGGACATCCGTGTCACGTAAATCTGTTTTGCCTGTGATCGAAGAGCTGAACGGCTTGTTGTTCTACCCTGTTCAGTATGAAGGCGAAGAGTCTTCTAAAAACGTATTCTACACGGGTGCTGCGCCAAATCAGCAAGCTATTCCTGCGACTGACTACTTCCTAGAAGAGCTTGGCGTTGAGAAATTCGCATTGCTTGGCACGGATTATGTTTACCCGCGTACAACCAACAATATTCTTGAATCCTACCTCAAGGACAAAGGCATTGCTGCTGAAGACATTTTTGTAAACTACACACCATTTGGCCAGTCCGACTGGGCGACAATTGTTGCTGACGTGGTAGCACTGGGCGAAGATGGCAAGCAGGTTGGCGTGATCTCTACAATCAACGGCGACGCAAACATTGGCTTCTACAAAGAATTGGCAGCTGCTGGTATCTCTGCGGATGACATTCCAGTTGTTGCATTCTCTGTGGGTGAAGAAGAGTTGTCCGGCTTGGACACATCCAACCTTGTGGGTCACTTGGCGGCTTGGAACTACTTCCAATCTGCAGAATCTGACGCCAACACAGATTTCATTGCTGCATGGAAAGCCTTTGCTGGTGAAGAGCGCGTAACAAACGACCCAATGGAAGCACACTTTATCGGCTTCAACATGTGGGTGAACGCGGCGACTGAAGCGGGCACAACTGATGTGGATGCAGTGCGCACAGCCATGTACGGCCAAGAGTATCCGAACCTAACGGGCGGTACCGCTGTGATGTTGCCAAACCACCACTTGGCGAAACCAGTGTTGATCGGCGAAATCCAAGCGGACGGTCAATTCGACATCATCAGCCAAACTTCTGAAGTTCCAGGTGATGCATGGACTGACTTCTTGCCAGCATCAGCGGTTCTTAAGTCTGATTGGAAAGAATTGGGTTGCGGCATGTACAACGTCGAAACTGAAACATGTGTTCAGCTGACATCTAACTACTAATCACTTCTTACAGGCGCGCGAGGAAACTTGCGCGCCTGTTTTCCTACCTATTGAAAGAATAGATATGCGCTCCGCACTTTTTGCTTTGATCCTCATGGTCTGCGGCGTGCCCGCCGTAACGGCACAAACGCTCCAGCCCATTTTGCAAACATATGCAGGCGAGATCGCGAAACCTTCGCGCAAGTCCGTGGGTGAAACCATCGATGCGATTGCCGCCTCTGGACTTCCCCAAGTCACGGTTTTCTTGGAGCAGTGGTCCGAAAAAAACATCTGGCAGCGCAATGATGGTATCTTCTTTGTTGGGACTGCGGCAGGCGACAGTCTGACCATTACAGACGTAGATACCGAAGCGAAAACTACCGCAGCTAAATCTGATTTCAAACAGCTTAAACCCAATGGTGGTGTGCGCCGCTTGATTGGCACAGCTTTGGTTCAATTCCAGCTTATGGATCCTGATCTGTCACGGCGAGAGACCGCAGTAGCATCAATCGCACGCCGCCCCGAAGCTGCGCAATTGGCTCCTTTGCTGGCGTCAATCGATGGCGAGGTCGATGCCAACCTAAAAGCACGAAAAACCCAGCTGGCCAACTTTCTATCCGCTAGCTTTGCTAAAAATACCGAAGACCGCATTGCGGCGATCGACAGCCTTTCTACGGATACATCCGTTGAAGCTCGCGCTGTGCTGAACCAGATTTTAACAACAACGACAGGTGTTGCGCTTGCCGCGCCCGAAGGCAACATCGCTGCGACCCTCGACCCGATGCTGGATGCAGAACAATCTTATACAGCCTTAGTCGATGCGAACTTGGCGGCCCCCAAACAAACCGGGGGTGATATCAAGAAAGCGCTTGAAGCAAATATCGTGAATGGGCGCATCGCCGGTTTCCCACTGGGGCAAATGGATGATCCAATGGTCCGTCAGGCGGCCTATACGGCCTTGGCGGACGCGGGGCTTGTGCCTGTTTTGATCACCCAAGAGGTTCGCGATGCGGAGTTATCAAAGCATGTTTTTTACAAGGTGTACGATGAGCCAAATGTAGAGGTCACAATAGCAGCAGAAACTGCGCGTAAATCTGCGGACAACCGAGTGGCAACTGCGCAGTTTGCAGACCTGACATTGGATGCGCTGTCACTTGCCTCGATCTTCTTTTTGGCGGCAATTGGCCTTGCGATTACGTTTGGTGTCATGGGCGTTATCAATATGGCCCACGGTGAATTTATCATGATGGGGGCCTATACGGGCTATGTCGTTCAGTTGTTCATTCCAAACTATACCGTATCGATCTTTGTCGCGCTGCCATTGGCCTTTGCGGTCACTTTCATCGCTGGGGTGGTCATGGAGCGGCTGGTCATTCGGCGCTTATATCATAGGCCACTCGAAACATTGCTTGCGACCTTCGGGATTTCTATCGCGCTGCAGCAACTGGCAAAGAACGTTTTTGGGACGCAGGCGCGCCCACTGACCTCACCTGATTGGCTTGCAGGGGCATGGGTCGTGAATGATATTATCCAGATTAGCTATATCCGCATCGCAATCTTCATCTTGGCGCTGCTGTTCTTGGGTCTAATTATTTACATCCTAAAACGGACCCGTCTGGGGCTTGAGGTTCGCGCTGTGACGCAAAACCCTGGCATGGCATCCTCCATGGGGATCAATCCTGACCGGATCAACATGCTGACCTTTGGCCTTGGCTCTGGCATCGCGGGGATCGCGGGGGTCGCCATCGGTCTTTACGCCAAGGTGACGTCCGAAATGGGATCTGACTACATCGTGCAAAGTTTTATGACCGTTGTGGTTGGTGGTGTTGGCAATGTCTGGGGGACGCTTGCTGGGGCTGCGATGATCGGCTTTGGCCAAAAGGGGATTGAGTGGCTCAACCCGTCCAACACGTTGGCTGCGCAGACCTATATGATCCTCTTCGTTATCCTGTTCATCCAATTCAGACCTAAGGGCATTGTCGCCCTCAAAGGTCGCGCGGCGGGAGATTGATTATGGAACGCACCTTTATCGCAAAGAACCCGTCAGTCTTGTGGTTCCTCCTTGGGCTGTCGGTCTTTACCCTCCTTGTTTCGATCTTTAGCGAAGCCGCAGGCTCGGCCGTGATCTCAACATCTTTCCTCAAAACTCTGGGCAAGACGCTGTGCCTTTGCCTTGTTGCCATCGCTATGGACGTGGTCTGGGGGTATTGCGGCATCCTTAGCCTTGGCCATTTTGCCTTCTTTGGCATCGGTGGCTACGCCATCGGCATGTGGCTGATGTATGCGCGCACCAAAGACATTGTTGTGGGATCGCTGGAAAACAACATCCTGCCTCCTACGCCTGACGAGGTAACAACCGCGATTGGTTCCCAGATTTTTGGCGTTGTGGGCAGTTCAGACTTCCCTTTGATCTGGGCATTTTCCCATTCGCTTACATTGCAACTTTTGGCAGTTGTGCTGGTGCCAGGATTATTGGCTTTGGTTTTTGGCTGGTTGGCGTTTCGCAGCCGTGTAACAGGGGTATATCTCTCGATCTTGACCCAAGCGATGACACTCGCGCTGTCGCTCTACTTGTTCCAAAACGATACAGGACTGCGCGGCAACAATGGGCTATCCGGTTTGCAAAACATTCCGGGTCTCGAGGCCGTATCGCAAGCAACACTATCGCTTTGGTTCTTCTGGGCCTCCGCTTTCGCACTGGGCTTGGGCTATGTCTTCTTTGCTTGGATGTTGGCGGGTAAATTCGGCTCTGTCATTCGTGCAATTCGCGACAACGAAACGCGGGTGCGGTTCTTGGGCTATCATGTCGAGACCTACAAATTGTTCATCTTCACAACCACAGCTATGATCGCAGGGATCGCTGGCGCGCTTTACTATCCTCAAGCAGGCATTATCAATCCCGCAGAAATTGCCCCGATTGCATCAATCTATCTGGCGGTCTGGGTGGCAATTGGCGGGCGCGGGCGTCTTTACGGTGCGGTGATTGGTGCCGTGGTTGTGTCGCTTATGTCGTCTTGGTTCACTGGCGGCAGCGCACCTGACATCAATCTTGGAATTTACATCGTTAAATGGACTGACTGGTGGCTGGTCCTTCTTGGACTGACCTTTGTGGCGGTCACACTGTTCTTTCCCAAGGGGATTGGTGGCTTGTTTGATCTGATATCTAGCCGTCAGGAGAAACAACAATGAGCACACTTTTAGAAGTCTCAGGTGTCAGCGTTAGTTTTGATGGGTTCAAAGCGATCAACAATTTATCCATCCAGATTGGAGAGGCGGAACTGCGCGCCATCATCGGCCCCAACGGTGCGGGGAAAACCACCTTCATGGACATCGTCACGGGCAAAACCAAACCGGATGAGGGCTATGTGATCTGGGGTGAAAAATCGGTTTCGCTCTTGGATATGAACGAAAGCCAAATTGCTCAAGCGGGGATTGGGCGCAAGTTCCAAAAGCCGACTGTGTTTGAGGAACAGACTGTGCGTGAAAACATCACCATGGCGCTGAAAAATCCGCGCAGCCCGCTTGATTTACTGCTCAACCGCGCCGCTGCGGACACTGAGGAACGCGTGCGCGCTGTCAGCGATGACATCGGATTGACGGATGCGCTGGACCAACTGTCGGGTGCATTGAGCCACGGCCAGAAACAGTGGCTTGAGATCGGAATGCTGTTGGCCCAAGACCCACGCCTATTGCTGGTGGATGAACCCGCCGCAGGGATGTCTGCGACCGAACGCGAGCAGACCACTGATATCCTTGTCCGTGCTGCGAAAACCCGCGCGGTTGTCGTTGTGGAGCATGACATGGAGTTCGTGCGCCGCCTCAACTGTAAGGTTACCGTATTGCACCAAGGGTCTGTTTTAGCAGAGGGATCACTGGATCACGTTACGAAAAATCAAGACGTCATTGACGTGTATCTGGGGCGATAAATCATGTTGGATATCCAAAACCTAACCCTGAAATATGGGCAAAGCCAAATCCTGAACGATATGACCCTCACGGCCAAAGCGGGTGAGGTCACTGCCGTAATGGGCACCAATGGGGTTGGCAAAACGAGCCTGCTCAAGGCGATTTCGGGGCGGCATCCTTACGCGGGTGGAACCATCACTTTAGATGGACAGGTTATCAATCACCTCAGCCCTTTTGACGCCGCAAAGGCAGGGATCGCCTATGTGCCCCAAGGGCGCGAAGTCTTCCCTTTGATGACGGTGGTTGAAAACCTCGAGAGTGGTTTTGCCTGTCTGGATAAGTCAGATCACAAAGTCCCAGATCACATCTATGATCTGTTTCCGGTCCTGCATGATATGGCTGGGCGGCGTGGTGGCGATCTTTCTGGTGGGCAACAACAACAACTTGCGATTGCCCGTGCTTTGATCACGCGCCCCAAGGTGCTGTTGCTGGATGAGCCAACGGAAGGGATTCAGCCCAACATCATCCAACAAATCGGTCGCGTTATTCGCATTCTGTGTGATCAAGGCGACATGGCGATTGTACTGGTCGAACAGTTCTTTGATTTCGCCTATGAGCTGGGTGACGAATTTACCGTGATGAAACGCGGCACGGTATCCTTTAATAAACGCGCCGACGGTTTGGACCGTCAGACGCTTTATGATGCTGTGATGGTTTAAGCGGCCGGGGCGCTAAACCCGCCGATACCGGCCAAAAGGCTGATCACTTTGTCTGCGCCAACGCCGTTACGCAGGCTGGTGAAAACAAAGGGTTTGTCCCCACGCATCCGTGTGGCATCACGTTCCATCACCTCAAGTGAGGCCCCAACGTGGGGCGCAAGATCCGTTTTGTTGATGACCAGGACATCTGACTTGGTGATTGCAGGTCCACCTTTGCGTGGGATTTCTTCGCCCGCTGCAACATCGATCACATAGACCGTCACATCTGCCAATTCAGGGCTGAAGGTGGCAGACAGGTTGTCCCCACCACTCTCGATCAGAACGATTTCAACATCGGGATGACGCCCGCGCATTTCGGCGATTGCGGCCAGATTGATCGAGGCATCCTCACGAATGGCTGTATGCGGGCAGCCCCCTGTTTCCACACCAATCACGCGGTCTTGGGGCAGGATTTGCATCCGCATCAAGGCTTCGGCGTCTTCTTGTGTGTAGATGTCATTTGTGATGACACCAATGGATGTCTGGGGGTGAAGTATCTTGGCCAGTGCGGCTGTCAAAGTTGTTTTCCCTGCTCCAACAGGGCCACCGATACCGATGCGAAGGGGTCCGTTTTTCGACGCCATGAGCGATCTCCTTATGTGCGAAAGACGCGTGAATATTGGGTTTCGTGGCGCATGGATGTGATGTCGGACAGCCATGCACTGTTATGTAGGTCGTCTAATGTTGCGCTCTGCAGCTGCTTGGCAATTTCAGTGCAAAATGGCTTCAACGCGATTTGTGTTTTCTGCCCATCCACTTGGCCCAACGGGACCAAGCGCATTGCGGCGGCCGTTAGGTTTGAAATGAAGGACTGCAGGTACATCGCGGTGGTCAGTTCAGGATCAAGGGTAAGGACGGCAGCCGCGCGACCAACAGCCACTGGATAGCAAAGGCGGCCCAGATCGATGCCCCAAACCGTCTCAACAGTTTCACAGAAGGCAGCGCCTTGCAGATCCGTTTCCTTCAAGCGTTCTGCGGATGCAGCAAATGCCCTTGCATGGGCGTCGATGGGCGCAACGGCGTCGTCAGCCGCATCAAAGGCTGCATTCAACAAAACGGCGTCCGAACGCGCGCCACCATGTTCCAACAAATCCACCAACCAAGACTGCAGGGTAGGGGCCGACACAATCCGCCCCTCGGCAATAGCGGTCTCAAGCCCATGCGAGTAGGCGAATGCCCCCACAGGAAAGCTGGGCGATAACAGCTGCGATAGGGTTAATACGTCAGCGGTCATGGTCATGCGCAGTGGCACCGTGTTCATGCGAATGGGTGCGTCCATGGCCATAGGCGCCGCCCTCTGGCGTAAAGGGAGCCTCTATTAATGTCACGGTAGCCCCCAAATGCTCAAGCATATGACCAATGACCGCATCGTTTTGGATTAGCAGGCGATCGCTCTCGATCTGGCAAGGGGTATGACGATTGCCGATATGCCACGCCAGTTGAACCAGATCACCGGTGATTTCCAGCAATGGCTCGGGTGCAGCGACAACTTCAATCACTTCACCGTCGGCCACTGCAAATGCGTCGCCGTGATCCAAAGATGTCGTATGTGCCAGATCCACCAAAAGGCTCGCGCCCTTGACGGTTTTTAAAACCTTGCGGCGCAAAAATCTGTCCTCATAAGAGAGAAAACAGCTGTCAGACGCATTTGACCAAGCGCCAGTTTTTAGGATGGTTTGAGAAATGTAATCAGTCATCAGAATAAGAAATACCTTTGGGCCATTGGAAGTTCCGTAGCGGGTTCACAGGTTAGAAGTTCACCGTCAGCACGCACCTCGTAGGTCTCTGGGTTGACCTCCATATGTGGCGTGGCGGTGTTGTGGATCAGATGGGATTTGCCAATGTTGCGGGTGTTTTCCACAGCAACGGTTTGCTTGGACAGACCCAACTTGTCACCAATCCCATCCGCTTGGGCTGCGGCGGATACAAAACAGACGGCTGAATGCTCAACTGACTTGCCATAGGCCCCAAACATTGGGCGTGAATAGACTGGCTGCGGGGTAGGGATGGAGGCATTGGGATCGCCCATCTGCGCACAAACGATTGTGCCCGCCATCAGAACCATCTCAGGTTTTACGCCAAAAAATGCAGGATTCCATAGTATCAGATCGGCACGTTTGCCCTCAGTGATACTGCCAATTTCGCCACTGATCCCATGAGCAATCGCAGGGTTGATCGTGTATTTTGCAATATACCGACGCACACGGAAGTTATCGTTCTCGCCTGTTTCTTCAGGCAGACGACCGCGTTGTTTTTTCATTTTGTCAGCAGTTTGCCATGTGCGGATCAACACTTCGCCGACACGGCCCAGGGCCTGACTGTCAGACGCGATGATCGAAAAAGCACCCATGTCGTGTAGGATATCTTCGGCTGCAATGGTTTCGCGGCGAATGCGGCTTTCTGCGAACGCAACATCCTCTG
>JAGSGK010000124.1 GCA_023955215.1 Paracoccaceae bacterium | reverse complement strand
TGATGCACAGCAAACACCAAAGGCTCGCAGCTTTGACGAACTTCTAGAGGCGGCGAAGGCATTGGATCTGGAGCAGATCGCCGAGATGGAAGCTATTGTGTTCGAGTGCACTGCGCTAAACCCAATGCGCCGCGATGGCGTTTTTCGTGCAATAAAAGAGGCGACGGGCATTCCGCTTGGAACAATTCGTGCGCAGCTGTCGCAAGAACGCGATGTAGAGCCAGTGCCGGATCATCTAGACCTTGCGCGTCGGACATTGGATGGCGTGGGTAGGCAAAACCTTATTTGCGCTAACGCTTTTGTGTGGCGTTGGTCACTGAATGGCGTTTGGCGACAACAGGATGATCGAGCGATAAAGCAAGAGGTGCAAAATTGCATTGATGGTGACGCGATGATCAATGTGACCGCCGGACTTGTTTCGGGGGTCACCGACGTACTGCAAAACGAAATCTTTAAGCCAGATCATGAATTCAACCGGGGCAACCCTGAAACCGTGAACTGCTTAAACGGTGAGCTTGAATTGCAGGCTGGCAAGTGGACACTGCAACCTCATTGCCGAGAACATTACCGCACAACACAAATTCCGGTGGCATATGACCAGCGGGCCGATGCTCCGCATTTCTGCGCATTTCTGGCACAAGTGTTTCGTGACGATCCCGACATGTTGGACGAGATCAAATGTATTTTGGAGTTAATGGGCTACACGCTGATGAGCCATGCACGCCATGAGAAATTCGTGATGCTGATTGGTCCGGGGGCAAACGGCAAAAGCGTGTTGCTGGCTATCTTGGAAGGCCTAGCAGGTGTTGATAACGTTGCGGGCGTTCAGCCATCAAATTTTGACCGCAGCTTTCAACGTGCGCACTTGCACCAAAAGCTGGCAAACATCGTGACTGAACTGAAGCAGGGCGAGGTAATCGCAGACGCAGAGTTAAAGGCGATCACATCGGGTGAACCTTCAACGGTTGAACACAAATTCAAAGACCCGTTTGTAATGCGACCTTTTGCAACATGCTGGTTTGGCACAAATCATATGCCGCACACTCGCGACTTTTCCGAAGCCCTATTCCGGCGGGCCGTCATCCTGCAATTCAACCGTACCTTTGCGAAGCATGAGCAGGACCCGCTACTAAAGGACAAGTTGCTTACCGAGCTGCCGGGTATTTTGAAATTGTCCCTGACAGCCTACGCCACCGCCCTGCGCGATGGCTTTACCTTACCCGCGTCCAGTGAGGCAGCAAAACAAGAGTGGCGACTAGAGGCCGATCAGGTGGCGCAGTTTGTCGATGATGTCTGCACGCGTGATGCGGAGGCCAGATCAAAAGCCGCCGACGTGTTTTCCGCCTATCAGGACTGGGCGTTGAACAACGGCATCAAGCAAACCATGAGCCAAAAGGGCTTGCGGGATCGCCTGACCCGTCTGGGCTTTGGATACCATAAGGACAGAACCGCACGCTACGTGACTGGCCTGCGTGTGACCAACTGGCTGTGACGGGTGTGACGCATGTGACGCATGTGACGCGTTTTTCCACATTCCCTGACTGTGACAGAAAACATAGTTTATTGAATCGTGAAGATATTTTCTTACTTTGGCAAACAGAGTAATGTTTTTTCTGACACTCAATACATGTGGGAAAACGCGTCACATGCGTCACATGCGTCACATGCGTCACATGCTGGCAGGTGTTCAACTAACTGCCCGTCGGCGCCTCGCAGCCGCCCTCAATGCCGAGGGTGCCGACGGGCTCAGTAATGCCAACACGGTGGAAACCCCGATGCACGTCAACACAGCAGAGGTGCGCTCGTCGGCGGCGAGAACTCATACGCAGCGATGCCAACACAGTTACAGCACCTTATCCGTGGCGCACTGAATGTCGCTGGCTTTGACAGCTCAGGCCGCAAGTTCAGTTCCGGCAACTGCGAAGGCATGACTGTCTTCGCCCGCATACAGCTCGAGCCAGATACCCCCCTACTCGGTCAAAAAGAAGGGAGCGTCGGCTAGGGCAAGCCACCCTGCCCGCTCCCCCCCCTGATATCCAGACGTTAACTGTGAGCCCACTGCGGTTCTGGGCGGTGAAATATTGTTGCCTATGCCGACGAGAGCCTGAACAACGTCACGCCATTTGACGTCTACTTCGGACGAGACAAAGCCATTCTACAGCAACGCGAAAGGATCAAACGGAAAACACTCGAAACGCGGCGGTTGCATTACAGACAACGCGTTGCCTAATGAAGCTAACCATAAGAGCCAAACTCTCTCTTAGTTTAGGCAGCTCTTGGTGCCAGAAAACGTGACGACGGACAGTTGACATCTGCGTTAGATTACCAGTCTAAACATGAACCGCCGCACGTTCAAAGCGGTTTGCCTTTCGCCAAAAACCGTTCCAAACAACATAGACAAACCATACCGGAGAAAAACATGATCATTGGACACATCGGTGCACGCGCAGGAAGCAAAGGCGTTCCAAACAAAAACTTTCGGGTGATGCACGGCAAGCATGTGATTGACTGGTCACTGGATCAACTCATTGATCATGGAAAAATAGATGCCGTTATCGTCTCCACTGACAGTCCCGAAATGTATGAACATGGCTTAAAGCGTGGCGGACTTGATATAGGCTTAAGACCTACCGAATTGGCGACCGACACAGCTGGAAAATTTGCGGTTTGGCAACACTCCCTTGCCGAAGTTGAAAAGCAAACTGGGCCAGTAACAGCCTTTGTCGATCTCGATTGCACCTCTCCACTTCGGCTCCCCGAAGATATTTCTGGTGCGATCAATTTATTTCAGGCAGATGCTCCTGACATGGTGATGTCTTGCTGTGTTTCGAGAAAAAATCCATATTTCAATATGCTTGAACTAGATGAAACTGGTGCACTTCAGGTGTCTAAACCTCTGCAAGGGCATGTTCTTTCGCGGCAGGCAGCACCGACTGTTTATGACCATGTCGGCCTCGTTTACGTGGTCCAACCTGACTACTTGCGCAGCGCCAAAAGCCTGTTTGAAGGGCGGGTTATCCCCTATCTTGTACCAGAATCCAGAAGCCTCGATATCGACAGCCCACTCGACTGGGATATCGTTGAGTTCCTTCTTGGGCGGCAACTCCAGACAGGGATGCGCTAGCGCCAGCCCTGCCAAAGCTTCAGCGATTTCTGCTTTGCCGCAAAGCTAACCGTCAACGCATCTGCATCATATTCGGTCGCAATCCAATCGCGTACACCAATACCGGTTTCGTTGAAGCATGCCTCATAAGTATCTAGGAAATGATCTAAAATACCTGTCGCGGTACGGCGAATGTGGAAAAAATCAAAGCTTAACTGCGCCTTGGCCGTCGCAATATCTGCATCCTCGTAGGCCAGTAGATATAGCGCAGATGTCAAACCCGTGCGGTCGGCCCCAGATTTGCAGTGCATCAAAAACGGCTTTTCAATCTGGTCAAACACTTCAAACAACACGCCCAAACGCTCGACGTTTGGAGCACGGCGCGCCGATAATGGAACACATAAAAGTGTCAGCCCCAAACGGCTGCAAACCTCAGCCTCAAACAAATATTGCGGCTGATGCTGTGCTCCGCGCAAAGTCAAAACCGTCTTAATGCCCCTCGCGGCATATGCCTCAAAACGTTCTGTTGTTGGGTGGTTTGACCGAAACGCATCTGGTGCGAATTGCGCAAAGTTATGCAGGCGATAACGCAGGATCCCATGATCAGCCCAATCAAGTTGGCGTTGGGCACGTTTACGGCCTTTCGGTGTCGAAATCTCATAGGCATTTTTTATCATGCGCATCATATGGCCGATACGGAACCACGTTGCAACTATCCCATACCCAGCCTACCATTAAACAATGCCTATACAGGAGCCAGATATGGACATCGCAGGCCGCAAAATTGGACCAAAACACCCGCCTCTCGTGATCGCCGAAATCGGAATCAACCACGGTGGCGACCTTAATGTGGCCAAGGAGATGGTGCGGCTGGCCGCACTGTCCGGCTGCGAGATGATCAAACACCAGACCCATATTATCGAAGACGAAATGACGGACGAGGCCAAGCATATCTTCCCGCCTAACGCCGATGTGTCGATCTGGGAAGTAATGGAGCGCTGCTCTCTCGGCCACGACGAAGAGAAGGCGCTGAAAGACTACACAGAATCCCTTGGGATGATCTGGATTTCCACGCCGTTCTCTCGGGCAGCCGCAGATTTTCTCGAAACCCTCGACGTGCCAGCATATAAGATCGGTTCCGGCGAGGTCGATAACCTGCCATTGATCCGCCACATCGCGCGCAAGGGCAAACCCGTAATCATGTCCACAGGCATGCAGACCATCGACAGTGTTCGCGCCTCTGTCAAAATACTTGATGATGCAGGGATCGAATATGCGCTGTTGGAATGCACGAACCTCTACCCGTCACCGCCTGAAATCGTATCCTTGCAAGGGGTGACAGACCTAAAGAACGCTTTCCCGAGCGCGGTTGTCGGGTTCTCGGACCATTCCATCGGACCAGAAATGGCGCTGGCATCCGTCGCCCTTGGTGCTTGTATCTTGGAACAGCACTTTACAGACACGCGTTACCGGATCGGCCCCGACATCATCAACTCGATGGACCCGTCAGAGCTGCGGCATATCATTGATAGATCAAAAGAAATCCACACTGCGCTACATAACCCTAAACAGCGCACCCTATCCGAGGAAGGTGTTTACGCCTTCGCGCGGTCGTCGGTCGTCGCTGACCGCGATCTTCCGGCAGACCACTTAATCACAGAAGCCGACATCTGGGCACGCCGTCCGGGATCTGGGGAAATCGCAGGCTATGATTTTGACAAAGTGGTCGGTAAAACCCTGATCCACGCCATGCCGCGCAACACCCAGCTCAAATGGGCCGACCTGAAGGACACCTAAGAGCGGGCCATAATAACCCCAAGAGCTGCAACAAAGGCGTCACCAACCGATGGCGGCGTAAAAAATAACGCTGCCTTCAATGCATCCGACACCCTTGGCCCCTCGGCAATCGCACGATCAATGGCACCTGAGATCTCATCAGCCTGCGTAACACGAACACCCAACGCGTCACGTTGCGCCATCTCAATACTGGTCACATCCAACTTGGCACCATATTGCGTTTCTATACCCTTTACGTCGAGCAAAACCACAGGCTTGTCACACAAGATTGCGTCAAATATCGCGCCACTATAATCGGACACCATCACGTCCGACACGGCAATCGCCTGCATCAAATCCACATCGCTGACATTATGCAAATCCTCATGCGAGGCCACAAAGTCCAACTGCCCGTCGCGTAGCGAATTATGATGCGCCTTGACTAAAACCGTATAGTTGCGCGCCAAATCAGAAAGCACATTGGACCACTGCGGCAAACTGCTCAAATCACCCCACGTCGGGGCATATATCACAACAGGCTTATCAGGATTTAGAGCAGGCAAAGCGGCCTTGGCAGTGGCAGTGAACCCCTCGGCGCTAAAATCATCCCTACGTGGATTTCCAATCGCATAGGCTGGGGCGTGAGGTTCGAACCTCACTACAGCATAAGATCCGTAAGCACAGATCGCATCCGCCTTCTTGCGCCACATGCCAAAGTTATACGGCTCCTTGGCATACCCATATTGCACCATAATAAACTTGGCACGAACCAATGGCTTCCCGCGAGGCGGCCCAGCATGGGACACAACCGCATCAAATTGCTCTAACCTGCGGCGCAGGAAAAACCGAACGACTTCATGGCGCTCACTCGTAATGCCAAAACCGTCTACATCCTTGCGCGCGGCCACAACCCAAACCGCTCCCTCGACTGCCCGAAAAATAGGCCTCAAATGCAACACCTGAAACCTGTTGCGCACGTAAAATGCAACGCGCAGAGGCTTAGTCATATGTCTTGATCTTATGAATGGTTTGGGTAGTCGACACGCCTTCGGTACGGGGCAAATACACCACCTTACAAACAGATGACAAATGATCGAACTTACCTGCCCAATCATCGCCCATAACCAAAATATCGGCACCTTGATCGCGCAGATACTGGGCTTTCAACTCTAGACTGTCCTCAACAAACACAGACGTTACAGGCTTCATCTGCAACACAATCTCCAGCCGCTCGGCCTCGGGATAGACCGGAGCACGGCCCTTCTTCTCGATATTCAAACGGTCCGACGAGACCCCCACGATAAGGCGGTCACCCAAGGCAGCGGCTCTTTTCAAGATGTTCAAATGGCCGATATGAAACACATCAAAAGTCCCAAAAGTAACAATCGTCTTTCGCGGTCTACTCATGATAAATGGGCCTTTTCCAGTCGCATCAGCAAAATCCTAGCGCGTCAGGCCATGCAACACAATGTGCACAGCCCGCGAACAACGCTTGCTACGCCTTTACTGAGGCATTACCTGATAGGGCATGAATAAATCCATCCTCTTCGTGACCGGCACACGCGCCGATTTTGGCAAAATGGAACCGCTGGCGATTGCCGCGCGTGACGCAGGTTTTACAGTGTCATTTTTCGTCACGGGCATGCACATGCTGGACCGCTACGGGCTGACCAAACTTGAGGTACACCGCACGTCAGGCGTAACCGTTCATGAGTTTTTGAACCAACGCGCCGGCGACCCGCAAGATATGATCCTCGCCAAGACAGTCACAGGGTTTTCCGACTTCGTGGCCGAACATAAACCTGACCTTGTGATGATCCACGGCGACCGTGTCGAGGCTTTGGCCTGTGCACTTGTTTGCGCGACAAACTACATCCGTTGCGCTCATGTCGAAGGTGGAGAGGTATCTGGCACGATCGACGAAATCTTTAGGCACTGTAACTCAAAACTCGCAAGCCACCATTTTGTCTCCTCAGATGAGGCAGCCAAACGCGTCACGGCGTTAGGCGAAGATTGCACAAAAATCTACGTTATTGGATCGCCAGAACTCGACTTCCACAGTCAACCATCCGGCGTCAGCATATCAGAGGTCCGAACCCGCTATGCCATTCCCGATGGTGACTTTGGGATCTGCGTTTTCCATCCTGTCACCTCTGAGGCCGCGACGATGTCCTCTCAGGCCCGATCGCTGTTTGATACACTCAATTCATCAGGACGTAACTTCGTCATTATCGCGCCAAACAACGATCCGGGATCAGATGATATCTTCTCAGTGATAGATACATTGCCAAAAGACAGATTCAGGGTTCTGCCCTCCATGCGTTTTGCTCATTTCTCCGAGCTGATGAAAAACGCATCTGCCATAATCGGTAACTCTTCCGTAGGTGTGCGTGAGGCCCCATTTATTGGCTTGCCCTCACTCGATATCGGCAGCAGGCAGACCAACCGTGCAAAATCGTCGTCCGTATATTTCGCCGATGCCGCTGAGGTCAATAAAATCAATATATTCCTCTCGACCCAATGGGGGCGGCACTTTGATCGCGACGATGGCTTCGGCGGGGGCAGCGCTGCACGCCGCTTTGCAGACGTGATCTGCAATGAAGATTTTTGGGCAGGTAGCCTTCAAAAGACGTTCCATGATGCCAATTAACCCAGCGACGCTTCGGCTCTATTTGGCACTTCGTCACTTTGTTCCACTATTCGCAACACCTTTTCTCAAGAGGCGGCTCGCCCGAGGGAAGGAACACCCCACCCGCTGGACTGAAAAGCTTGGCCGGACAACTGCAGAGCGGCCATCTGGCCCTCTCATTTGGCTGCACGCTGTAGGTCTTGGCGAAGTGTTGTCATTGCGTGGCATCATTACGGCAATGGGCAAAATTGATCCGAGCACGAACTTCTTGATCACATCTTCTGCCTTATCCTCAGCAAAAGCTATTGCGGGTCAAATGCCGCCACGTACACAACATCAATTTATGCCGCTCGATAACGCGCAATTCAGCCAGCACTTTCTAAATCACTGGCAGCCTGACCTCGTGATTTGGGCAGAACAAGACATTTGGCCGGGCTTGATCTGCGATATCGCAAAGAGAAATATCCCGCAGGCACTTGTTAATGCACGAATGAATGCGTTTTCCTTCGCAAAGCACGCGAAGATAAGTTCCCTTTTTTCGGCAGCCTTGGATAGGATGGTATTAATAACGGCTCAAGACAGCGACACCGCAATGAACCTTTCCGCGCTTGGTGTGACAAAACCCATTTCGATCAACAACTCCTTCAAAGCCGCAGCCCCCCCATTGCGTTACACCGCTGCAACATTGCTAGCACTGCAAAATGCGACCCAAAAACGCCGAATCTGGGTCGTGGCCCCTGCGCACCGCATGGATGCTGATCTTGCGATCAAGGCGCATGAGTTATTATTATCGCGCGACCCATCTGCACTGCTGATCATTGCCCCACGTGATATATTGCTAGATCTACCAGCTGACTTACCACGACGCAGTCGAGGGCAACTTCCTAGTGGGCCTATTTGGATTGCAGACACACTTGGCGAGCTT
>JAGSGK010000163.1 GCA_023955215.1 Paracoccaceae bacterium | reverse complement strand
TAAATGCCGCTGTGCAGGGGGCTTCCATAATGGGAAAAGGTCGCGTGTGAAGTTCGTTCGCAACTTTGAAACGCAAAGGATGATCGTCAATTTGCAACATAAGGGATGCTCCGCTAATTCACTCAAAGTGTATCTAGGACGGCGGGAACGTCAAACTATTATATTTAAAAATCAGTACCTTAACGGAATACCACGGTATACCGCACAATTAGTCATCTTCTCGCAAATGAAAAAGGCGGGCCCGTAACAGACCCGCCTTTCGTAATTTCCCTAAATGATCTTAGTCGATCATCGGCAGCAGCTTGTCCAGTGACGCCTTCGCATCACCATAGAACATGCGTGTATTTTCCTTAAAGAACAGTGGGTTCTCAATACCGGAGTACCCGGTGCCCTGCCCGCGCTTGGACACAAACACTTGTTTGGCTTTCCAGCATTCCAACACAGGCATGCCTGCGATGGGAGAGTTAGGATCATCCTGCGCCGCGGGGTTCACGATGTCATTGGACCCAATCACAATCGCCACATCAGTTTCAGGGAAATCATCATTGATTTCATCCATTTCCATGACGATGTCGTAGGGCACCTTCGCTTCAGCCAGCAACACGTTCATATGCCCCGGTAGACGCCCTGCAACAGGGTGAATTGCGAAACGAACGTTCTTGCCTTGGGCACGCAATTTGCGCACCAATTCCGCGACACCTGACTGCGCTTGCGCCACAGCCATGCCATACCCTGGAATGATAACAACGCTGTCTGCCTCATTCAGGGCCATAGCCACACCTTCGGCCTCAATTGCGATCTGCTCACCTTCAACGGCCATTTGTTCGCCTGCAGGGCCACCAAAACCACCCAAGATCACAGAGACGAACGAACGGTTCATCGCCTTACACATAATGTAGGATAGGATCGCACCGGATGAGCCAACAAGCGCACCAACAACGATCATCAAATCGTTCCCCAATGAGAAACCAATCGCCGCTGCAGCCCAGCCTGAATAGCTGTTCAACATAGAAACAACCACAGGCATATCGGCGCCGCCAATGCCCATGATCAGGTGGTAGCCAATGAACAACGCAGCCAAAGTCATTAAGAACAATGGAAAAAAGCCGCCAGTGTTAAAGTACCAAATCAACGTGATCAGTGACACTGCGGCCGCGCCAGCGTTCAACATGTGACCACCCGGAAGCTTTGTCGCTGCACTGTCGACACGGCCCGCCAACTTGCCATAGGCAATGATGGAGCCCGTAAACGTGATTGCACCGATGAAGATGCCAAGGAACAATTCGACCCGAAGAATGGCAATCTCAACACCATCTTTCTTGGCCAAAAGCGCGGCAAAGCCCTCAAGCCCCTTCTTAGCCGCATCATCCATTGCCAAAACACGACCCAGTTCAACATGCGCGATAAAGCCCACGAAAACCGCTGCCAAACCAACAAGAGAGTGCATCGCAGCCACCAATTCAGGCATTTGTGTCATTTGCACTTTGGTTGCCAATTGATAGCCAATGTAACCACCACCGGCGATCATGATCATCGACAAAAACCACAAGCCAGAGCCCGGCCCGATCAACGTTGCAGCCACAGCCAACGCCATACCCGTAATGCCATACCAGACGGCGCGTTTTGCGCTTTCCTGGCCGGACAAACCGCCAAGGCTAAGAATGAAAAGAACCGCTGAGACCACATAGGCCGCTGTTGTAAAACCATATTCCATGAATTCGCTCCTTTACGATTTCTGGAACATGGCGAGCATACGCCGTGTCACAAGAAAGCCGCCGAAAATATTAATACCGGTCATAAAGACACCAAGCGCTGCCAGTAGGATGACAAGGAATGATCCCGATCCAATTTGCATCAAAGCGCCCAAAATGATGATCGACGAAATCGCATTCGTGACCGCCATCAGCGGCGTGTGCAGGCTGTGTGCCACGCCCCAGATAACCTGAAAGCCAATGAACACGGCCAACACAAACACAATAAAGTGCTGCATAAAGCTGGCTGGCGCGACCAATCCCACGGCCAATAGCGCAGCACCACCAACGGCCAACAATGTGACCTGATTGCGTGTTTGCGCCTTGAACGCAGCAACTTCTGCAGCGCGTTTTTCCTGGGCTGTTGGTTCTGGCACCGCTTCCTTCTTTGGGGCGGCAGCGATTGCTGCAATCTTAGGTGGCGGTGGTGGGAACGTGATTGCTTTTGCGTGGGTCACAGTGGCCCCGCGAATAACATCATCTTCCATGTTGTGATCAATCACACCGTCTTTTTCAGGGGTCAGATCAGTCATCATATGACGAATGTTGGTCGAATACAGGGTCGACGCCTGCGCTGCCATGCGGCTTGGGAAATCCGTGTAACCGATTATGGTCACACCATTTTCTGTCACAATCTTCTCGTCCATGACGGTCAGTTTGCAGTTACCACCTTTTTCAGCAGCCAGATCAACGATGACGGAACCCGGCTTCATCGCCCCGACCATGTCTTCGGTCCACAGCTCTGGCGCATCGCGGTTCGGGATCAACGCTGTTGTGATGACAATGTCGATATCGGGTGCCAGTTCGCGGAACTTGGCCAATTGGGCCTCGCGGAATTCTGGGCTGGAAACTGCGGCGTAACCACCTGTCGCAGCGCCGTCAGCTTGTTCTTCTTCAAAATCGAGAAAGACAAATTCTGCCCCCATCGATTCAATCTGTTCTGCTACTTCTGGGCGGACGTCAAAGGCATATGTGATCGCGCCCAGGCTGGTGGAGGTACCCACAGCTGCCAATCCAGCAACCCCAGCACCAACAACCAAAACCTTGGCCGGTGGAACCTTGCCCGCCGCTGTAATCTGACCGGTAAAGAAACGGCCAAAGTTATTACCAGCCTCGATAACGGCGCGGTAACCCGCAATGTTTGCCATCGAGGAAAGTGCATCCATCTTCTGGGCACGTGAAATGCGTGGCACCATGTCCATCGCAACAACCGTAGAACCCTTTTTCGCCGCCGATTTCAGCAGCTTGTCATTCGCAGCAGGGTTGATAAATGAGATCAGCGTCTGCCCATCGCGCAAGCGTTTGACTTCGGTTTCATTCGGCGCGCGCACCTTGGCAACCACATCTGCGGTTTTCCAAAGAGCGACTGCCGTTTTGGCGATCTCGACACCAGCAGCTGCATAATTGGCATCCGAAAAACCAGCTTCAGCGCCGGCTCCCGTTTCGATCAGACAGTCGTGGCCTAGTTTTTGTAATTGCGCGGCACTCTCCGGCGTCATAGCAACGCGGCGTTCGCCTTCGAACATTTCCTTTGGTGTTCCGATTTTCACTCGAACACTCCCCCATTCTTCGTATTAGCTTTACGTCACATAGGACATTAAACACGACAAAAAGAACACTTCCAGAACGAAATTGGTATATTATTGGTTTCTAAGGGCGTAATTCGAAAATGTGATCCAGCAGTAACATTATTACACTGACAGTGTTGTAAAAAGAAATTATGTTTCTCTGTGGGTTTTTGATCAGATATGGCAGCCCAAGTTATCCTGCCCTTAAAAACGCCCTTGGGTTTTCACCAACCCTGCTGACAAAGGGACCACGCCCAAGTCGAACAGCGCGGTGAATGGACGAATGCGGCCAATCCTCTGGCCGTTTGACCAATCCAGCTTGAACAGGTGCGAAATGTATCATCTGACGATGCGCCTCTAAATCCTCATCGTCTCGCAAATGGTATTCCCAGAAACGTCGTTGCCAAATCCCTTTGTTGTAGGGTTTGAAATCAGATGGTCCGCCAACCTCAACGGCAGGTAATCCGCGCGAGAACTGTGATTTAAGCATACGCCACCGCTTGCTAAAATCCGCGTCCCCCTCAGGTAACGTCCAGATCGTATGGATCGCCGCAGGCAACACCACAATCTCGTCGATCTCAAACGGCATTGCGTTAAGCGTCTTGCGCGTTGCATGACGCAGGCGCTCGATCTCTTGCACCAAAAGGTTGGAATGACGGTCCTGCAGACGCACTGTGAAAAACAGCTTACCGATGGGGCGGAGGTGTTGGGTTTGATCTAACATCCCAACACATTGCAACAGCATGGTTAAGCATCGCTTAAAACGCGTTGATCAACCGGTTTTCTTTAACGCAGGACGCATCTCGCCCGCGTCCCACGCGTGTACCGCATCGCCAAAGGCTGTGAATAACGCCTCAGACACCGGGTTCTCTGCCGCTTTCCATTCGGGATGCCACTGTACAGACATCGTAAATCCGGGTGCGTCTTTAATGTAGATCGCTTCGGGCGTGCCATCAGGGGCAACTCCGTCAATCACAACACGTGCGCCTGCTTCTTTGATACCTTGCCCATGCAGCGTGTTGGTCGAAACCTCGTTAGAGCCAAGAACGCGGTGGAACACACCGCCGTCCGTAAACTTCACAGCGTGACGCAACGCGAATTTTTCTTCCAACGTTCCGTCAGGTGGCATCCGGTGGTTGCTGCGCCCAGGGAGGTCGCGAATTTCTGGATACAGCGAACCACCCATGGCAACGTTCACCTCTTGGAACCCGCGGCAGATGCCAAAAATTGGCAAACCCCGTTCGACACAGGCGCGGATCAAAGGAAGCGCGACACCATCACGACCGCGATCAAAATCGCCATAGGCGGGTGTCGCCTCTTCGCCATATTCATCAGGGTGTACGTTTGGACGTGCGCCAGTAAAGATAAAGCCAGCACAGCGCTCCATAAGGTCTTCGATTTGGACATGCTTGGGGGATGTTGGGATCAGCAGTGGCAAAGCATTGCAAACATCACCAACGGCTTCGACGTTGATCGAGCCACTGCCGTAGACTTCATAAGTATCATTGATCATGTGACTGTTGGTCAGAATACCGATAATTGGCCGTGCCATAACATTCCCTAACAAGTTTTCGCGTTGTAAGAGGATGTAATACGAAGGGCGGACTGTGAACAGCCCGCCCAATGCGCAGATATCTGTGCGTAAATCCGCAAGTCAGATCGTTTTAGATTTCGCCGGTCAATCCAGCAGCTTCGATACCAGCCATTGCAGCAATCGCATCGTTGTCTGATGTATCACCAGTCACGCCAACGGCACCGATCACGGCACCCTTTTTGTCGCGCACCAAAACGCCACCCGGAACAGGGATCATTTGGCCACCAAATGCACCGCCAGCAGCCGCAATGAAATAGGCCTGCGCCTCAGCACGTGCCATTTGCGCAGTACCTGCCATGCCTAGCATGATGGAACCGTATGCTTTGCCTTGGGCAATCGCGAAACGACCCGGTGCTGCGCCATCTTCACGTTCAAACGCTTGGACGTGGCCGCCAGCATCCAAAACCACAACAGACATTGGTTTTAGGTCTAGCTCACGGCTTTTTTCCATGGCTTTGCGGATGATTGTGCGGGCTTTTCTAAGATTGATCATCTTGATTTCCTTTAAATATTTTTAGTTCGGTTGGGCCTTAGCCCGTTACGCTTTTGAATTCGAGGCGACGTTCGTGCAGGACTGGCTCTGTATAGCCTGACGGCTGTACGCGGCCCTTCAGCACCAGATCACAGGCAGCTTGGAACGCAACGCCGTCAAATGTTGGTGCCATAGGAATATAGCTTGCGTCGCCTGCGTTCTGAGCATCCACAACAGCCGCCATCTTGCGAAGGCCTGCCATCACTTGATCCTCAGAGATCACACCGTGGTGCAACCAGTTCGCCATGGCTTGTGCTGAAATGCGGCAGGTGGCGCGGTCTTCCATGAGGCCCACGTTGTTGATGTCTGGGACTTTGGAGCACCCAACACCCTGATCAACCCAGCGCACAACATAACCAAGGATACCCTGAGCGTTGTTCTCGATCTCACGTGCAATTTCTTCGCCGCTTAGGTTGCGGCCCGTCATCACTGGAACAGTCAGTAGGTCTTCAAGCGTGCCACGTGCACCGCCTTCTTTGATCTCGACCTGACGGGCCAAAACATCAACGTGGTGGTAGTGTGTGGCGTGCAAAGTTGCCGCTGTCGGGGATGGAACCCACGCACAGTTTGCGCCTGACTGTGGGTGACCGACTTTGGCCACCAACATGTCTGCCATCAGATCTGGCATAGCCCACATGCCTTTGCCAATTTGGGCGCGTCCCTGAAGGCCACAAGCCAAACCGATATCGACATTGCGATCCTCATAGGATGCGATCCATGGCGCGGCTTTCATTTCGCCTTTCGGCACCATTGGACCTGCTTCCATAGATGTGTGGATTTCATCGCCTGTGCGGTCCAAGAAACCAGTGTTGATAAAGGCAACGCGTGATTTCGCAGCGCGGATACATTCGCCAAGGTTTACAGAGGTACGGCGTTCTTCGTCCATGATGCCCAGTTTGACGGTGTTCGCAGGCAAGCCCAGAACGCCTTCAACACGGGTGAAAATTTCATCAGCAAAGGCAACTTCTTCAGGCCCGTGCATCTTTGGCTTAACCACATAGACAGACCCAGTGACCGAGTTGCCGCCTTCACGCTGCAAATCATGCATCGCGATCATGGAGGTCATCATGGCGTCCATTAGCCCCTCGCCCACTTCCAAACCATCACGGTCTGTGATCGCAGGGTTGGTCATCAGGTGGCCAACATTGCGCACCAACATCAGGGCGCGGCCCTTTGCGGTGACTGTGCTGCCATCGGGTGCTGTGAACGTGCGGTCGCCCGCCATTTCACGAGTGACGGACTTGCCGCCTTTTTCGAACGTCTCTTTCAGATCGCCGCGCATC
>JAGSGK010000197.1 GCA_023955215.1 Paracoccaceae bacterium | reverse complement strand
TTGCGCTACGGTTTTAACACTGGCCTCATCTGGGGGTTGGAAATGGTGACGTTTCTATTCGCGTGGCTGGTCCTGTTCGGTGCGAGTTATGCGGTTAAGGTCACCGCACACCTTGGTGTTGATGTCATTGTAAATTTGTTTGGTCCACGCGGACGCAAGGTTTTTGCGCTTGTTGGTGGGGTGATCTGCATTGGTTATGCGTTCCTTGTGTTTAAAGGTTCTTGGGATTACTGGGCGAATTTTGCCAACCTGCCACAGACCACTGGTCGTTGGTTTCCCACTGGGTTTGAAGAGATGCGTGGCACCTCACATCGCGGCTGGTACGAAGTGATTGATATCCCATTACCTGAATGGCTCCGCTTTATCGAACCGATCATGAATGATGGCGATGCTTATGAGAAAATTCCACGCTTCATTCCTTATGCGATCATGCCATTTGGTATGGGCCTTTTCTTGTTCCGTATCGTTCAAGCAACCGTGCGCATTTATACGGGTGAAAATAGAACCCTGATCGTCAGCCACGAGGCTGAAGAAGCTATCGAAGACGTCAAACATATGAACGCTGGGGACTAAGACATGGAAATTGCAATTCTTTTCGCGATGGTCATCGGATTGATGTTGATCGGTGTCCCGATCGCTATCAGCCTTGGTATGTCCTCTATTTTGTTCTTGCTGGTGCTCAGTGACGCATCCCTGGCCTCAATTGCACAGACGTTGTTTCAGGCGATGGCAGGTCACTACACCTTGCTGGCGATCCCGTTCTTCATCCTGGCCTCGACCTTCATGTCGACCGGCGGTGTGGCGAAACGGATCATTCGCTTTTCAATCGCCATTGTGGGCCACTTCCCAGGTGGTCTGGCGATTGCGGGTGTGTTCGCCTGTATGATGTTTGCAGCTTTGTCTGGATCATCGCCTGCAACGGTTGTGGCCATTGGGTCCATCGTAATCGCGGGTATGCGTCAGGTTGGCTATACCAAAGAATTCGCGGCTGGCGTAATCGCCAATGCGGGTACATTAGGTATCCTGATCCCACCAAGCATCGTGATGGTTGTCTATGCCTCCGCTACCGACGTATCCGTTGGTCGCATGTTCTTAGCGGGCGTCATCCCAGGCATCATGGCCGGTTCCATGTTGATGATCACCATCTACATCATGGCTAAGGTCAAAAACTTGCCCAAAGGTGAGTGGCAAGGTTGGGGTGAAGTTGGTGCATCTGCTCTAAGTGCATCAGGTGGTTTGTTTCTGATCGTTATTATCTTGGGCGGCATCTATGGCGGTGTGTTTACACCGACAGAAGCAGCTGCTGTGGCCTCGGTCTATGCGTTCCTTGTGGCGTGTTTTGTTTACCGCGATATGGGACCGCTGCACGTCAAAGGGGACGACACCAAGAACCACAGCCTGTTTCAACGTCCATGGGCGTTGATCACCGTGTTCTTCCACCGCGATACACGTGATGCCCTGTTTGAGGCGGGTAAGCTGACTGTCACCTTGATGTTCATCATCGCCAATGCGTTGATCCTAAAGCACGTTCTCACGGATGAGCAGATCCCACAGCAGATTGCCTCTGCTATGTTGTCTGCGGGCTTTGGCCCAATCGTGTTCTTGATCATCGTCAACATTATCTTGTTGATCGGTGGGCAGTTCATGGAGCCGTCAGGCCTGTTGATCATCGTCGCTCCATTGGTGTTCCCAATTGCGATTGAGCTGGGCATTGACCCAATTCACCTTGGGATCATCATGGTAGTGAACATGGAAATTGGTATGATTACGCCGCCGGTTGGTTTGAACCTGTTCGTAACCTCCGGGGTTGCTGGCATGCCAATGATGAGCGTTGTACGTGCTGCGTTGCCGTTCTTGGGCGTTATGTTCATCTTCTTGATCATGGTGACATACATCCCAGCAATTTCGACATGGTTGCCGACCCTCATGATGGGTCCCGAAATCATAACGAAGTAACGAAAACGGCCCATCCCTTTGCAGGGGTGGGCCGCTGAAACATATGATAATGTGTGATTAAGAAGCGCTGAGCGCGTCCGCAATGGGCGAGAAATCAGCAGCTTTCAGGCTTGCGCCGCCGACCAGCGCACCATCCACATTTTCAGCGGTAAAGATTTCTGCAGCGTTGCTGGCTTTGACCGAACCACCATAGAGCAACGAAATGCCGTTGCCGATATCTGCACCAAAGCGTGAGTTCAACTCTGCGCGAATAAAGTCATGTACTTCAATGATTTGCGCAAGGGTAGGGACCTTGCCCGTCCCAATAGCCCAGATCGGTTCATAGGCAATGACAAGCGTGTCCGCCGTCGCGCCCTCTGGCACAGACGCGGCCAATTGTGCGCCGATAATATCAAGCGTTTTACCCGTCTCACGATCGCTGAGGCTTTCACCAATGCACAAGATCGCAATCAAATTTGCATCGCGCGCCGCAATCGCTTTAGCGCAGACATCCTTATCTGTTTCACCGTAGGTTTCGCGCCGTTCAGAGTGGCCAACGATAACGTATTTTGCCCCCGTATCTTTGACCATAGGGGCTGAAACATCGCCAGTATGCGCGCCAGATTGCGCTGTGTGGCAATCCTGTGCGCCAATATCGATTGATGAGCTATGGGTCATCTCGACAGCTGGAAACAGCAATGGGGAAGGCGGGCAAATCACAACCACGCATTCCGCGCTGCCTTGGCTTTTGACAAGTTCGTTCAGCTGGTCCAGTGAATGAGACACCCCATTCATTTTCCAATTGCCTGCTGCTATTTTAGTGCGCATTTGATGCATCCCTATTTGATCTTTTTCTAAGCTAGCATTTGGGTTAAGTGGGGGCAACGCGAGGGTTTCGCGAAGTTTAAGAACAAGGCCATTCCATGATCCCTAGACTAGACGCTGCATTGATCCGTAAAGGTGATCCAGAAACACTTGCCGCTTTGAAAGAAGCAGCAACAGGGGTTGGGTTTGCGACTGTATACAACACGGCATTGACGGCTGATCGTGTGACGGAAGTCATTGAAACATATCGCGCTTTTTTCAAACGACCAGAGGCGCAAAAACGTGAAATCGATATGTCCGTCACGGGCAGCAATCGTGGCTGGGGTGCTGCAGGATCAGAGCAAGTAGATCCAGATGCGAACCCAGATTATAAGCAATATTTTGACAGTGGTGTGGAATTGGCAAAGGGTGATCCACGGGCAGAAATGCCGGTGTATGGATTGAACCAATGGCCGTCTGACGACCCTGAGTTTAAGAAAATCATCCTTGGATATTATGATGACGCTATCTATGTGGCGATGGGCGTTTTGCGCGGTATTGCGAACGCGATTGATATGCCAGACGATTACTTTGACAAAGCGTTTCGAACACCGATGGCGCTGCTGCGCGGTAACTTTTATCTAGAGCGTCCAAAGGATGCGACGGATATGGACTTCGGGATCGCGACACACACCGACTATGGCTGTTTGACCTTGTTGGCGACGGATGGATCACCTGGTTTAGAGGTGCGTAAACGGGGTGGGGGCTGGATACCGGTTTCTGCGCAACCTGGTGAATTTGTTATCAATTTTGGGGAAATGTTGGGATTTTGGACCGGTGGTATTGTCCAAGCTACGCCGCACCGTGTTGTGGGCGGCGACGCTGAGCGTATATCTGTTCCGTTGTTCTTTAACCCGTCCCATGACACCAATGTTGCACCACCTGAAAGTGGTGAAGTTGTGCGTGCTGGGAAACATTTGGAACGCCGCTTTAGCGAGACGTATCTGCACCTGCAAAAGCCCTAAGGGGCCTTTGCGCAATCCGCTTACATTTCAGCGAATTTGATGGACTCACCGCAGCCACAAGCTTCGGTTACATTGGGATTCCGAAACTTAAAGCCAGACTCTAACAGACTGGTTTCATAGTCAATTTCCGTTCCAAACAGGAATATTTGCGCCATTGGCGCGATCAAAACACGGGCACCATCCTGTTCGACTACTTCGTCGTTGGGATCCTGTTCTGCCACGTAATCCATCGTGTATTCCATACCTGCACAGCCGCCTTTTTTGACGCCAATACGCAGGCCCTGATGCCCGCCAGAGGCCATCAGTTTTGCGATCTGAGCAGCCGCTTTTTCAGAAATGGAAACGGCCTGTTTGCCTGGAATTGAAAACATGACAAGTGCTCCTTTGTCCCTAATCTAAGGACGATGGTGGGCTGGCTCAACCCTTGTGCAAAATAGCCCGTTCACAACGTCGGTATTACATCGGTATCGTGTCGGTATGACGTCGGTGCACACAGCGGTGCACCAAAATCGTTAATTACATGAAGCCCAGTTCAAGACGGGCTTCGTCAGACATCATATCCATGCCCCAAGGCGGTTCCCAAACAAGGGCCACATCCACAGTTTTGACGCCAGGGATCGGTTCAACCGCATCCGCAACCCAGCCCGGCATTTCGCCAGCGACAGGGCAGCCCGGTGCCGTGAGGGACATCTTGATGTTCACTTCGCTCTCGGCGTTGATGTCGATCGTATAAATCAAACCAAGTTCGTAAATGTTCACCGGAATTTCGGGGTCATAAACCGATTGGCAAGCGGCAACCACGGCCTCGTACAAAGGGTGGTCAGTGGATGATGGCGCGATCAATGGTGCGCCTTCTAGCATGTCTTTAGACTGGTCCATATCGGCTCCGGTGTGTTCCTGACAGTTTATATAGGGTTTAGGTGTCGGGGCGTCCAGTGGGGCACTGGTTGAAAGTGGTTTCTTTATCAAGGTCACTTAAATGTCATGACATTCCCAATTCATTTGACGGACAAGATGTGGGTCCGTATCTATATTTTGTAAAAAATTAATCATTTCACAAGCTTAACGGGAATTTTCGTTTTGCGCGGGTAGGAAAACAAAAATGACAGATAACAATGATTACCACGTCGGTGAACGCGCCGGCGAAATGCCACAGCCAACCCAGTATGAGCCAAGCCCGTTTAAAAAGGGCCGCCCACCAGAACCGTTGCAGTTTGAGGTGAACCTGACCGCCGAGGCCCATGACCGTCAGAAGAAATCTGGCATGGTGCAGGTTAACATTCCGGGGTTCTCGCCGCTGAAACTGTATTGTGATGAGCAAACACCGGTTGGTGATGACACTGCTCCGCCCCCGTTGGCGTATTTCTGTGCAGGCATTGGTTTTTGCCTGATGACCCACCTGACGGACATCTACACCGCGCGCGGGATCAAGATTAAGTCGATGAACCTAGAGCAAAAGCTGCGGTTCCAAACTAACCTCAGCAACATGCGCGACTTGGGCCACACGACAGAGGGCGAGACGTTAGGCATCGAAACCCACGTCTTGATCGAAAGCGATGAGCCCCAAGAGGTGATCCGCGATCTGATGGTAGAGGCCGAAAACGCATGCATGGCCCACCACGCTTTACGCAACCCGATCCCGTGGTCGTCTCGCCTGATTCACAACGGTGAAGAGCTGTTGAACAACAACGGTTGATAAGAATGTAGGGCGGGGTGATGCCCCGCCTTATTGTCTTAGGTAGTAATATATTTGTGAGTAAAGGCTTAGCTCTCAATTTTAAACTGGCGAATACCGTCGCAGACAGGTGAGCGGCCACTATCAGCATTGTGTGTTGGTTTCTGTAACTTTGGAAGATGAGACGTGATAAATCAGAGTGATTCAGACTATCTAGAAACAAAAGAAATCGTGCTTGGGCAGCAAAGCGTGCATCCAAGGTATCAGCGTCTAATTGATTGGATTGAGCTTACATATCAACGCAGGCCCATTAACATTTATGTGGATCGGGTTGGCCCGTGTTGGGAAACAAGACTGAGTGTGATTTTCTGCACAGAAGCAGAGGTTGGAACATTCGAAGATGACTCAGGTATCAATTTCAACAAATCCATTCAAGCATCGATAGCAGCGGAACACGAGCGCCTTGAACCGTGGTATGCTAAATTCTCTTTACGTCAAAAAAGAGATGCATTGGT
>JAGSGK010000056.1 GCA_023955215.1 Paracoccaceae bacterium | reverse complement strand
GTCAAATTGTGCGGGATGGTCAGGTCACAACGATTGATTTGAATACTGTGATAAGGCATCAAAACAAGTTGGCACATGCATTAAAAGATCAGCTGTGAGGTATCTTCTCATCGGACTGCTTATTTCGTTTTGTAACGTTAGTCCTGTTTCTGCTGATCCTGCGGCGACGCAAATCATCAACGAAATCCGTAAAGATAAACGGCGCAAGCCGATCCGATATTCGCCACAGCTTGAGGCAGTTGCAGCTGCACATGCCAATGACATGGCAAGCCAAGGCTATTTTAGCCACACCGGCGCAAACGGATCATCCATCGGGGATCGCACAACCGCGCAAGGGTACAAGTGGTGCTTTGTGGCAGAAAATATCGCGCGTGGTCAGCAAAGCCTTGAAGAGGTGATGGCGGGCTGGAAAGCATCCAAAGGGCACTACAAGAACATGACCCATAAAAAGGCGGGTGAATTTGGCCTGGCCCGTGGACCTGACAACTATTGGGTTATGGTTCTTGCTGCACCTTGTTAATTAGCTGCCCTTGCACCCAAACATCTGCAATTGCGCGGTCATCTCCCATCATTAGCGTTGGGAAGATAGCCTCCCACACATCGGTCGCCCGCGTGCTGCGTTGTGCAATGGCAGGGGTGGACGCCAGATCAAGAATACAAAGGTCTGCGTCATTGCCAGCTTTCAAAGAACCTATGTGGTCTTGCAAATGAAGGCTTCGGGCTGATCCAGCAGTCGCCAGCCAAAGCAACTGACTGGCATGTAGGGCGACACCACGAAGTTGGGCAATTTCATAGGCCGCTGCCATCGTGCGCAGCATTGAAAATGAGGACCCACCACCTGTGTCGGTTGCCAGTCCCACTGGGATGGAGCGTGCTTTCATCGCGGCCATGTCAAACAGACCTGAACCGATGAAGGTGTTTGAAGTCGGGCAATGCACCACCGCGCCGCCCACTTCGGACAGGCGGTCCATTTCGCGTGGTTCCATGTGGATCGAGTGACCGTAGATGCCGCGTTCCCCAAGAAGGCCATACACCTCATAGGTGTCTAGATAATCACGGGCGTCAGGATACATGCCTTTGACCCATTCGATTTCATCAACTTGTTCGCTCAGGTGCGTTTGCATCAATACGTCGGGCCGCTTCGCCCATAGTGCGCCCAAGGCCTCAAGCTGTTCAACGGTTGAGGTGGGGGAAAAACGAGGTGTGATCGCGTAATGGGCACGCTCAACGCCATGCCACTTCTCTATCAATGCGAGGCTATCATCATATGCCGATTGTGCCGTATCGCGCAGCCCATCGGGCGCATTTCTGTCCATGCAGGTTTTACCCGCAACAACCCGTTGGCCACGCGCAAGCGCGGCTTCAAATATTGCGTCCACGCTTTCGGGGTGGATGGTTGCATAAGAGCAAACGGTGGTTGTCCCGTTGGACAGCGTCAGGTCCAGATAACGCCCTGCGATTTCAGCCGCGTACGCTGGATCCCCAAACCGCATTTCTTCTGGGAAGGTATAGGTGTTGAGCCAATTAATCAGACGTTTGCCCCAACTCGCGATGATCCCGGTCTGTGGGTAATGGACATGCGCGTCGACAAACCCGGGCAGAATAAGCTTTTCACCGTATTGCGTCACTTGCGCGTCTGGATGTGTGGCCTGCAACGTGGCCGCATTGCCTATGGCTTCAATCACGCCGTCTCGGATCAAGACACCACCGGAGCTGTTAACGTGAACAGCGTCTTGCCATGCCCCTACAAAGGGGTCGCCAGAATAGGTCAAAACCTGACCGCAAAGTAATTTTTGATTTGTCATGGAGCATACCTAATCCGGCTGGGTCATACGGTAAATGATATTTCGCAAGCGCATCCCATTGTCACTATCTCGCCCCCCGCATATGGTTTGATCAACATGAGCGAAAACACCCAAATATCCGCCGAAGGGCCAGAAAACGTACGTGAAGATGATGCGTATCTTCTGAACCGTAAAAACGTCAGTGCGATCCTGTATGCTGTGGATATTGAGGATAAGGCTAAGCTTAGCGAGCTGATGGACCCTCTGCACGCTGCTGATATTGCTGACCTTTTGGAACAAATCAATGCGTTTGATCGCTCGCGTCTAATCCGTTTATACGACCGTGAGTTTGACGGCGATATCCTGTCAGAGCTGGATGAGAGCATCCGCGAAGAGGTTATTGGGGTCCTTACACCGCAAGTGTTGGCCGAAGCTGTGCGCGACTTGGACAGTGACGATGTTGTGGATCTCGTCGAAGACCTGCGTGAAACGCAGCAAGAGGCGATCCTTGAGGTTCTTGAAGACGTTGACCGTGCGGCGGTAGAACAAGCCCTAAGCTATCCTGAGTTCTCAGCCGGTCGATTGATGCAGCGCGAGGTCGTTATGGCCCCAGAGCATTGGACTGTCGGCGAGGCAATTGATTATTTGCGCGGCTCCGATCCAGATGCCTTGCCGGATCAATTTTATCATCTTGTGTTGGTTGATCCGCGCCTGCATCCCATTGGTAATGTTACGCTAGGTAAGATTATGCGTTCAAAGCGTGAGGTTTTACTTACCTCGATCGTTGAGGACGTGTTCCAAATCATTCCTGCGGATCAGGATGAAGGTGACGTCGCCTATGCCTTTAACCAATATCACCTAATTTCTGCCCCCGTTGTTGATGGCGAGGGCCGGTTGATCGGTCTGATTACCATTGATGATGCGATGGCTGTTCTGGATGACGAGCACGAAGAAGACATTATGCGTCTTGCCGGTGTTGGTGAGGGATCGTTGTCTGACCGCGTCATTGAGACAACTAAACAGCGTATGCCATGGTTGGCGGTTAACTTGATCACTTCGATTGCCGCCTCGATGGTGATTGCGCAATTTGAAATGGCGATCACGCAAATCGTGGCCTTGGCGGTGTTGATGCCTATTGTGGCATCCATGGGCGGCAATGCCGGAACTCAGTCTTTGACCGTTGCAGTGCGTGCGATTGCAACTAAGGATTTGACCAGTGCGAACGTGTGGCGCGTTTTGCGTCGTGAAGTGTTGGTTGGGTTGGTGAATGGTTTGATCTTTGCCATTGTGATGGCAGTGGTTGGAATTATCTGGTTTGGCTCCCCGATGCTGGGGGCTGTGATTGCTGCGGCTATGGTTGTGAATATGGTTGTTGCCGGTTTTGCGGGCACGGTAATTCCTGTGCTGCTAGAACGCTGGGGCGTTGACCCTGCGCTTGCGTCGGGTGCGTTTGTGACAACGGTGACCGACATCGTTGGCTTCTTTGCATTCCTTGGTCTTGCTGCGATGATATTGCTATGAACGACCTTGCTCAGATAAAAGCGGCGGCGCGCAAAGCTGGCTTTGCACGCCGCAAAGCTGCGTTTGATGAACAATCTGGCGGAGCGGCTGGGCATTTGTCTGCCTTGTTGGCTGGATATCGCGGTGTCCCGATGTCTGGTTACATGCCGATACGCACTGAAATTGATCCATTGCCTGCGATGGCCGAAGCGGCGGCTTATGGCCATGTTGGGGTTCCGGTCATTGTTGAAGCGGACCATCCTTTGCTGTTTTCACGCTGGGAACCGGATGCTGAATTGAAAGACGGACCATTTGGCGCGCGCGTACCAGTGCTGGATGATTTTTTTGAACCAGAGATCGTGATTGTGCCGCTTGTTTCATTTGACCGTGACGGGGGGCGTTTAGGTTATGGTGGTGGGTTCTATGATCGCACGCTTGAAATCTTGCGGGCGAAACGGGCGACTTTGGCCATTGGATTTGCATTCTCTGGGCAGGAAGCCGCAGGTTTGCCTTTGGAACCTACAGATCAGCCCCTTGATATGATCGTGACCGAAACGGGGATAATCACACCAAAACGGATGTGATTTGATCCCGATACAATTCTGGCGAGTTAATAAATAGATCGATTTAGGTCGGCAGTGTGAATCCCTCTTGCCCCAGCGGCTTTGCCCGCCTAACCCATACTCCATGAAAATATTGTTCCTTGGGGATGTGATGGGCCGCGCCGGGCGCCGCGCCATTTCTGAAAAATTGCCTCGCTTGCGTGAAGAATGGAAACTGGATTTCGTCGTTGTGAACGGCGAAAATGCGACGGGTGGCATGGGGCTGTCAGGCGCACATGCCAAGTTGATTTTGGAAGCCGGTGCAGATTGCATCACGCTGGGCGATCACGCCTTTGACCAAAAAGATATGCTTCAGTTTATCGAACATGAACCGCGCGTAATACGTCCGCTGAATTTTTCCAGAGCGTCACCCGGCAAAGGGGCACGATTGTTTACCGCCAATAACGGTCGCAAAGTGCTAGTCGCACAAGCGCTTGGTCAGGTGTTCATGAAACGCCCATTTGATGATCCATTTTCTGCGATTGAACCTGTGTTTAAGACCCATCCACTTGGTGGTCAGGCCGATGCAATCATTGTGGATTTCCACTGCGAAGCGACATCTGAAAAGATGGCGATGGGGCATTGGTGTGATGGACGCGCCAGCTTGATGGTCGGGACACACACGCACGTGCCAACCAGCGATGCGATGATCATGCAAAAAGGTATGGGGTATCTGACGGACGCGGGTATGTGCGGGGACTATAACTCAGTCATCGGTATGGAAAAATCCGAACCGCTGCGCCGCTTTATCACAGGTATGCCCAAAGAACGGTTTACACCTGCAGCTGGCGACGCGACCCTATCAGGTGTTTACATCGAAACGGACGATAAAACTGGTAAGGCGACATGCATTGAAATGGTACGCCAAGGTGGTGCGCTGTCTCAAGCGGGCCCAAAGGGCTAGATGAACCAACGCCAACTTCTTGGGTATAGCTTTGTCCTGATCATTTTAGGGATGGGTTGGAGTTTTACCCAACCGATGTCCAAGTTGGCTGTGAGCGAAGGCTATCAACCTTTTGGCCTGATATTTTGGCAGGCGGCTATAGGGGCGGCCCTGTTGGCGGTCGTTAGCTTGATCCGTGGTAAAGGTCTGCCCTTGGGTCCTGTGCAGTTGCGGGTCTATTTGATTATCGCACTAATAGGCACCGTGATCCCCAATTCCGCGACTTATCAAGCTGCGGTGCATCTGCCCTCAGGTATCTTATCCATCCTGCTTTCTATGGTTCCTATTTTTGCCTTTCCTGTCGCACTTGCCCTTGGCAATGACCGGTTTGAGGCGCGCCGTTTGGGCGGGCTGTTCCTTGGTTTGGCCGGTGTCATGATGATTGTTCTTCCCTCTGCCAGTATCCCTCAAATGGGATCTGCTTTTTGGGTGATGATCGCGCTGATAGGTGGCGCGTGCTACGCATGTGAGGGCAATTACGTGGCTAAATGGGGCACTGCAGGGATGGATTCAATCCAAGTTCTACTGGGTGCATCATTGGTTGGAGCTATTATTTCGCTGCCTCTGGCGTTGGCCACGGGGCAGTGGATCAACCCTATGCCGCCCTACGGTATTCCGGATTATGCACATATCTTAGGCTCTTTGATCCATGTGATGGTTTACGCCGGTTACGTATGGCTCGTTGGGCGCACGGGGCCCGTTTTTGCGGTACAGGTCAGTTATCTTGTTACGGTCTTTGGCGTGTTTTGGGCCAAGGTCATTTTGAACGAAACTTATGTGCCGCAAGTTTGGCTGGCGCTTTTGGCGATGTTGGCGGGGATGTATTTGGTACAGCCGCGCAAGCCAAGTGAACAGGTTGCGCCGAGTGCCTCGATGGATCAAACTGGTCGCAACTAAAATAGGTAGCTCCATGGCATTCTTTGAGTTCTCGCAAACCGGCAGCGCAATCCTAACCCTCACTGTGGTTGCGATCATGTTCATCCTGTTTTTACGCGAAACCTTCCCCACAGAAGTTGTCGCAATTACTGGCGCGGCTTTGATGTTGGGGCTGGGGTTGTTGCCATACGAAGATGCCCTTCAGGTGCTTTCAAATCCGGCGCCTTGGACCATTGCCGCGATGTTCATCATTATGGGGGCGTTGGTGCGCACTGGTGCACTAGAGGCATTCACAGGGCAGGCGGACCGTATTGCGCAAACCAATCCCGCCTTGGCTATTGTGTTGCTGATGACCTTTGTCGTGCTGTCATCAGCAATTGTGTCGAACACGCCTGTTGTGGTTGTGATGATCCCTGTGTTTGTTCAGCTTGCCAAGACGATGGGCATTGCCTCGTCTAAGATGCTAATCCCGCTGAGCTACGCCGCGATTTTGGGTGGGACACTGACTTTGATCGGGACATCGACCAACTTGTTGGTTGATGGTGTCGCCCGTGCCCAAGGGTTGGCTGGATTTACGATTTTCGAGGTTACGCCGCTGGGTATTATCCTTGTGATTTGGGGCATGATCTATTTACGCTTTGTCGCACCGATGTTGTTGCCGGATCGCGAAAGCATGACGGACTTGTTGTCCGATAGGTCCCGCATGAAGTTCTTTACCGAAGCGGTCATTCCCCCCGAATCCAACTTGATCGGTCGCGAAGTCACTGGCGTTCAATTGTTTAAACGCGAAGGTGTGCGCTTGATCGATGTTATTCGTGGCGATCGGTCTTTGCGCCGCAATCTTCAGGGTGTTGAGCTGGCCGTGGGTGACCGCGTCGTTTTGCGAACCCAAATTACTGAACTGTTGTCACTGCAGCGAAACAAAGAACTAAAGCGTGTTGACCAGGTTTCGGCAGTGGAGACCACAACCGTTGAGGCATTGATTACACCCGGTTGTAAGATGATTGGCCGCTCATTGGGTTCACTGCGCTTACGCCGTCGGTTCGCAGTTTATCCATTGGCTGTGCATCGACGTAACCAGAATATTGGGCGTCAATTGGATGACCTGATTGTGAAAGTGGGTGACACCCTTTTGCTAGAAGGTGCGCCTGCGGATATTCAACGTCTGTCGATTGAGATGGAAATGGTTGACGTGTCCAAACCGTCTGCGCGTGCGTTTCGTCGAAGCCATGCGCCGCTCGTTATTGCAGCGCTTATTGGGTTGGTGACCTTGGCAGCACTGGGTGTCGCCCCAATCTTCTTGCTATCGATTCTAGCGGTTTCGTTTGTTTTGATCACACGCTGCATAGATGCGGAAGAAGCGTTTTCCTTTGTGGATGGCCGTCTTCTGGCGCTGATTTTTTCGATGCTTGCCATTGGTGCGGCACTTGAGGCCTCGGGTGCCGTTGCACTGATCGTGAATGCAATTGCGCCGGCACTGGGTAATTTGCCGCCTTTCCTCATAATCTGGGCTATCTATTTGTTGACCTCAGTGTTGACTGAATTGGTTAGCAACAATGCTGTGGCTGTTGTGGTTACGCCTATCGCTATTGGATTGGCCACGGCTCTTGGGATTGATCCGCGCCCGCTTGTTGTGGCGGTTATGGTGGCGGCCTCTGCCAGTTTTGCCACGCCAATCGGGTATCAAACCAATATGTTGGTTTACGGTCCGGGTGGCTATAAATTCACAGACTTCATGCGCGTTGGTATTCCTTTGAACCTAAGTATCGGAGTTCTAGCATCAGCGGTTATCCCAATTCTTTGGCCCTTGTGACTTTGCCCTATAGTGACCTAAGATTGCGAAATCACTTTGATCCCATTTTTCACCCGAGGTTTTACACATGAAACAAGTTATCAAAGAAACGACAGACGAAGACCTGATCAAGCAATTCCTTGAGAAAGGTGGCAAAGTCAGTCGCGGCAAAACAAAACCAATGCCAAGTGATCTGGGCATCAGCAACAACAGCTGGGGCAACAAGATGACGAAGGAAGAAAAGGCTGTTGTGAAGGCTGCTGAAGTGGCTGCAAAAGCGAAGAAGTAGTTCAGTCTTTTAGAGATGCAGTATTGGAATATGTTTTGGGGCCTTCGGGCCCCTTAAGTTTTTCTGTACCAAAAAACAAAGGGTGCCACGACGATATACATCACGATGCCATAGACCGCAGATGGCAGCCCCATCTCCGAAAGCCCAGCTGATTGTGTTGAGACGAAAGAGGCGAGAGCGATGCCGACAGTGGCGTTTTGCAATCCTGCTTCGATAGAAACCGTCTTAACCTCTTTCCACGCCAACCCTGAAGCCTTTGCCACAAGAAGCCCCATGATCAGCAGTGACAAGCTGAGTGTGACGAGAATGGGGCCCAATTTTGAAATGTTGGCCGTGAAGGTGTCCCAGCCACTGAAAAGGGCTGCAACAACGATGATCGAAAACAACCCTGCGCCGATGAGCGAAAATGTTGGTTCAATGCGAATTGAAAATCCGGGACGCAGATACCTCACTGTCATTCCAAGAAGTACAGTTATTGTCGTGACGACAAAGACCGCCAGCGCCAGGCCTGTGATTGTAACTTCGGGTGCGTTGGCCCCCATAAAATGAATGACGGACCATGAGGCCACGAAGGGCACCGTTATGATATTGAGAAGGCTAACTACGGCTGTCAATGACACTGAAAGTGCAACATCGCCTTTGGCAATCTTGGTTGCGATATTGGTCGTCACGCCGCCAGGGCAAAGGGACAACAGCATGATCCCAAAGGCTAATTCGCCGGTAATTCCAAACATCAAAGTCATAAGATATGCCATTAGTGGAACAAATACGATCTGCGCACCGGCTCCTATGGCGAAGGCCTCTGGTCGTATCATGACGCGTTTGAAATCATCCAGCGTTAGACCAATACCCAGTGACAGCATTATAACGACTAAAGACAGTGGCAAAGCCCCGTTTACAAATATATCCACGTAAAATCTCCAGCTCAAATAGCTTATTTATTGGGCTATCAGCACGATCTTGCAAGCAGGTTTTCTACCTTTGCGTGCTACAGCGGCCAGAATACAAGAATAGCGGGGATCGAGACTGCGACGATTATGATCTCAAGTGGGAGACCCATGCGCCAATAGTCACCGAAGGAGTATCCGCCGGGGCCCAAAATAAGCGTGTTATTCTTGTGTCCGATTGGTGTGAGGAATGCAGAAGATGCCGCAACTGCAACCGCCATTAGGAACGGATCGGGTGACACGCCAAGAGACTGGGCCATCTGGATGCCTACGGGTGCTGCAACGATCGTGGTCGCTGTGTTGTTCAATACATCAGACAGCGTCATCGTAACGATCATCAGGACAGTCAAAACGGCCCATGCAGGCATACCTGCTGTCCAGCCCAACAATGCACCAGAGATTAACTCAGTCCCACCAGATGTTTCAAGCGCGGCGCCCAACGGGATCATGGACCCAAGCAGGACAACCACAGGCCATTCAATATGCGTGTACAGTTCAGACAAAGGTACGATACGCGTCAGAACATAGGCGATGACAACGAGGCCTAACGCAACAGGTAGATAAATTAGACCAAGGCTGGCGGCGATTACTGCGCCTGCGAACATGCCAATGGCGAGCCAGACTTTGCTGTTTTCTGTGACGGCCAGACCGCGATCAGCAAGGGGCAGGCACCCCAACCAGTCGGTCACGTCATGGCCGCGATTGCGCGGGACAAGAAGCAACAGAATGTCGCCGGCTTGGATGGGGGTTTTACGCACTTGGTTTTTGATTTGCGTGACGCCGCGTGAAATTCCCATCAGCACAGCGCTTTGACGCCATGCTAGGCCAACTGCTTGGGCGGTGCGGCCAACCAAACGGCTGGTTTCTTTAACAACGACCTCAATAATTTCAACGCCTTCACCCGCAGCGTTTAGGCGTTCTGTGCGTTCTACATCGGACAGGGCCAAATCAAGTGATGTGCGAAATTCGTCCAGTGCGTCTGGTGTCGCTTCTAGAACCAGCGCATCGCCTGCTTTCAACGCAGTATTACGGGCTTGGCCATAGCGGCGCTTGCCGTCGCGGATAAGACCTAAGATCGCGACGTCTGTTTTTTCGGCCTCTGCCTCAAGCTCAGACAAGCGTTTGCCAATATGTTTGCTGCCATCTGGGACAGTCAGTTCGGCAATGTATTCAGCTAGGTCATCAGAAGTCGATCCGTTCTCGTCTCGTGCGGGGATTAAGCGCCAACCGACCAAAGCCACGAATGTCATGCCTGCAATGGCTGCGATGCCGCCTACGGGGGCAAAATCAAACATCTTAAACGGCGCACCAAGGCTTTCTTCGCGGATGGCAGCGATGATGATATTGGGTGGGGTACCTATCAGTGTCACCATGCCACCAAGGATCGTCGCAAAGCTTAGTGGCATAAGAGACAGACCGGGACTGCGGCCAGCCTTGCGTGCAGTTTGTACATCAACGGGCATCAACAGGGCCAATGCGGCAACGTTGTTCATGAAGGCGGATAGGATACCACCAATTGCGCCCATCAAGGTGATGTGAGCGCCAAGTGATCGGCTGGCATCAACGAGGGTGCGGGTGATCAAGAACACAGCGCCAGAACGAACCAGCCCTGCGGAAACCACTAGGACAAGTGCGACCACCAAGGTTGCAGGATGCCCAAAGCCGGAGAAGGCGTCTTTTTGCGGTACCACCCCAAGGACAACCCCGACCATCAAGGCCGAAAAGGCAACGATATCATAACGAAAACGGCCCCACAGCAGCAGGCCAAAGACCGCGCCAAAGAGAGAGAATAAAATGATTTGATCTGTGCTCATGCCCTAACCCTATGCGCTGCATTTGTCAGGGGCCAGAGCCATTTAGGGGGAATTCGCGCCTCTATTGTGACGCTGGTTTCACTTGATCCACGCTGTGGGCTTGCTCTTGGACCGTGACGTGCCCTATAGAAACGTCCAAACATAATTACCTAATCAACGCTGGAGGCTCCTATGGCAGGCCACTCAAAATGGGCTAATATTCAACACCGTAAAGGTCGTCAGGATAAATTACGCGCCAAGCTGTTTTCGAAAATGGCAAAAGAGATCACTGTGGCTGCCAAAATGGGCGACCCTGATCCGGATAAAAACCCACGTCTTCGCATGGCTGTTAAAGAAGCCAAATCCAGCTCTGTGCCCAAAGAGGTGATTGAACGCGCCATCAAAAAATCCCAAGCGGGTGAAGGCGACGATTACGAAGAAATCCGTTATGAGGGTTATGGCCCGAACGGCGTTGCTGTGATCGTTGAGGCGATGACGGACAACCGCAACCGCACAGCATCTACTGTGCGCTCTACATTCACAAAATGTGGCGGCAACTTGGGTGAAACGGGCAGTGTTGGCTTCATGTTCGACCGTAAAGGTGCGGTTGAATATCCAGCGACTGTCGGCGATGCGGACACTGTTATGATGGCCGCTATTGAAGCGGGCGCTGAGGATGTTGAATCATCAGAAGATGGCCACACTGTTTGGTGTGCCGACACAGACCTGAACGAGGTTTCAAATGCGCTTGAGGCGGAGCTGGGTGAGTCTTCTTCAACCAAATTGGTTTGGAAGCCGACCATCTCTACAGAGATGGACCTAGAGGGCATGGAGAAACTGATGCGCCTTATCGATGCGCTTGAAGATGATGATGACGTGCAACGCGTTACATCGAACTTTGAAGCCAGCGACGAGGTTATGGAGCAGCTTTAAGCGCTTTGTCCCGCAACTGATTGTTACAACGCCGTTCCTTTCAGGGGCGGCGTTTTTCGTTGATTGTGCTTTGGGGAATTGGACGATAGCACTGCTGCACTAAGTATTCGGAACTCCTGCATGTAGCTCACTTTTCTCCAAGGCTTTGCTCTCAGCATCACATTGATCCTCGCGATTGGTGCTCAAAATGCGTTTGTCTTGCGCCAAGGGCTGCGTGGGGCGCATATCTTTTGGGTGTGTTTGGTGTGCGGTTTTATCGACGCTGTGCTGATCTTGGCAGGGATCACCGGTTTTGGGGCGCTTGCACAATCATTGCCCTGGTTTGAAACAGCGATGCGCTATGGCGGGGCTGCGTTTTTACTATGGTATGGTTGGATGAATGCGGTCTCTGCATGGAAAGGTGGTAACTCCCTTGAAGCAGCCGATGGGGCGGAACAATCGCTGAAAAGCACACTGGCTACATTGGTTGCTCTGTCTTTGCTGAACCCGCATGTTTACTTGGATACGATTGTGTTGATCGGTTCAATCTCTGCGCAATATGAGGACCGTGTCAGCTTTGGTTTTGGTGCAGTTACCGCGAGTATTACGTTCTTCTTTGCCCTTGGGTATGGGGCACGATTGTTACGCCCGATCTTTGCCAACCCACGGGCATGGCAGATTTTGGATGCTCTGATCGCGCTTACGATGTGGTCCATTGCAATCAAACTGGTTTTCTTTTGATACCTTGCGGTTGTCACCACTTTGAGCGTTGATGGCGCCATGATGAAATCAAATCCCTCGCGCCACCGCGCAGGCATCTTTTGGATGTTTGTGACGGGCTTATGTTTTGTAGCTGTTACGGCACTGGTGAAACATATGGGCAGTCGTGTGCCACCAGCTGAGGCTGCTTTTTTGCGGTATTTGTTGGGTTTGGTGTTCCTGTTGCCAATGTTGAAGGACTTGCGCGAGGCTAATTTGACCCCACGCCAGTGGAAGTTGTTTGGAATGCGCGGCATGTTTCACGCAGGCGCAGTGATTTTGTGGTTTTACGCTATGACCCGCATTCCGATCGCTGAAGTGACCGCGATGAATTACCTTTCACCTGTATACGTGACGATTGGTGCCGCAATCTTTTTGGGTGAAAAACTAGCGATGCGTCGGATTGTTGCGATCCTGATTGCATTGTTTGGTGCTGCAATCATTTTGCGCCCGGGGTTTCGAGAAGTGTCATCCGGACATTTGGCGATGCTGGTGACTGCGATTGTATTTGCGGGGTCTTATCTCACGGCGAAGATAATGGCAGGCGAGGTCAAGCCGACCGTGGTCGTTGCTATGTTGTCCATTTTTGTGCCTATCGGGCTGGCCCCATTTGCGATTGCTGTTTGGGTAACACCCTCCCTCAACGACCTAATGCTATTGTTCTGTGTCGCTAGCTTTGCCACAGCGGGCCATTACACGATGACCTTGGCGTTTGCCGC
>JAGSGK010000213.1 GCA_023955215.1 Paracoccaceae bacterium | reverse complement strand
GTAACGTATGTAATACATCACTGCCAATCTGATGATTTTGGGAGACGTTTTGAAATATTTGAATGGATTATGTGCTGTCATCAACCAAAAATACGGACCGACCGCGAAACCGTCAAGTTTGTCTGACAGCACCTTTTAGAGGCCGCGCCAATAGCGTTTTTCGGACGAACTCGAGCATAACAATTCTAAAACCGCTAATCTAAGAGGTCGTTTTTGCCAGCCACTCTTTGCCTTTCAACATGGCATTCCAATAGATCCAGGGCAGAACTGACTTTTTTAAGAACCATGCGGCGCGCCTTGGCTTTGTGCTGTCCCACGGAAAGCTGGGCATGAGTTTTCCACCATAACCGAACTCTGCCAAAATAATTTTGCCGTGTTCGACGGTTAGCGGGCACGATCCATACCCATCATAGGCTTGCGACATCGCGGCGTTCTTCATCTGCGCAATCAGATTGTCAGCCACAATTGGGGCTTGTTTACGCGCGGCGGCTGCTGTTTTGGCATTGGGGGTTGAGGTCACATCCCCAAGGCCAAAAACATTTGGGGCGATGGTGCTTTGCAGTGTCGCTTGGTCAACAGCCATCCAACCACCTTCATTTGCCAACGGGCTTTCCTTGATAAAGTCAGGCGCACATTGGGGCGGACAGACATGTAGCATATCAAATTTACGCTCGATCAGTTGTGGTTCTTCACCTTCTTTGGTCACTTTGAAAGTCGCGGTTTGATTGGGGCCGTCGACCTTCACCAAGTTGTGTCCAAAGTCGAGGTTGATGCCGTAGCTGTTTACGTATTCCATCAAAGGCGGCACATAGTCTGCGCAGCCAAACAGGACCGGCCCCGCATTGCAGAACGACACATTGATGTCTTTAATTTTACCCGCTTGCGTCCACGTAGAGCAGGACAGATACATTGCTTTCTGCGGCGCGCCTGCGCATTTGATAGGCATAGGCGGCTGGGTGAAAATAGCCTCTTTTCCGCGCATTTTCTGAACCAGATCCCATGTGTAAGGCGCAAGATCATATCGGTAGTTCGAGGTCACGCCGTTCTTACCAAGCGCAGTTTCCAATCCCTCAATCGCAGCCCAATCAAGCTTGAGTCCAGCCGCAACCACGAGATACTCATAGCTGAGCATGTCGCCGTCCTCGAGGGTGACTGAGTTCTCATCTGGCTGGAACGACGCGACGGTCCCTTTAATGTGTGTCACAAAAGAAGGCATGACACTTGCCGTGGGTCGTACGGTTTCTTCTTTCTTGAAGACGCCCGCGCCCACCAAGGTCCAGCCTGGCTGGTAATAATGGGTCGAAGAGGGTTCGATGATCGCGATGTTCAGCGACGCGTCCCGTTTGTGCAAACTGGCTGCGGTCGCAATTCCCGCAGCTCCGCCGCCGACGATAAGAATTTGATGATCTGCCATGATGGTACGGGCCTCCCAACCCTTGTGCTGATGCGCCTTACAGTTTGTTGATTGGCACCTTCAAATAAATGTCCCCATCCGTATCACGCGCGGGCATTTTTCCGGCATTCATGTTCACCTGAATGGACGGAATGATAAGTTTTGGCATTGCCAATTGCGTATCCCGCTTGGTGCGAAAATCGACAAACTCTTCTTCGGATTTACCACCACCGACATGGACATTTTTGGCCTTTTGCTCCGCTACTGTCGTTTGCCAACAAAACGTATCGCGTGTTTTGGTTTTATAGTCGTGGCACAGGAACAAGCGCGTCTCATCCGGCAATGCCAATATACGTTGGATCGAGGCATAAAGATCGGTCGCAGACCCGCCCGGAAAATCCGCCCGTGCAGTGCCGAAATCGGGCATAAACAATGTGTCACCGATAAATGCAGCATCGCCGACGACGTAGGTTACGCAGGCAGGCGTGTGCCCCGGAGTATGCATCACCGTCACATCAAGATTGCCGATGGCAAAGACATCCCCGTGCGCGAACAATCTGTCGAATTGGCTGCCGTCCATCTCGAACTCGGTGCCCGCATTGAAGATTTTGCCAAAGACCTTTTGTACTGCCGCGATATTGGCTCCAATCGCAATTTTGCCTCCAAGCTTTTCGGCCAGATAGGGGGCTGCAGACAGATGATCGGCATGTACGTGAGTCTCTAATATCCAAGCGACCTTCCAGCCATTTTGCGTAATCTCGTCGATCAGCATATCGGCGTGGGTCGTTTGGGTGCGGCCTGCCGCGGAGTCGAAATCCAAAATGGAATCGATAATTACCACAGCATTCGAGGCTGGGTCCTTCACGATATGACAGGCCGCATTCGTCGCCTCGTCAAAGAACGTGTAAACCTCAGGGACGGATTGCCGCATTATCTAATACTCCACAACAGCTCGGATGGATTTGCCTTCGTGCATTAAATCAAACCCGTGGTTGATGTCCTCAAGCTTCAATTTATGAGTGATCATAGGGTCGATTTCGATCTTGCCGTCCATGTACCAATCCACAATTTTCGGTACGTCAGTGCGCCCAGATGCGCCGCCAAAGGCCGTGCCACGCCAACTGCGCCCGGTGACCAGTTGGAAAGGCCGCGTGCTGATTTCTGCTCCAGCTGGGGCCACTCCGATGATGATGCTTTCGCCCCATCCCTTATGCGCGCATTCTAGCGCCGTGCGCATAACGCTCACATTGCCAGTGGCGTCAAATGTGTAATCCGCACCACCGCCTGTCAACTCAACCAGATGAGCAACCAGATCCCCGTCAATTTTGGACGGGTTCACAAAATCGGTCATGCCAAACCGCGTGGCCATCTCCACCTTGCTGTCATTTAGATCAACGCCGACAATTTGGTCGGCCCCCGCAAGGCGCAACCCTTGGATCACATTGAGGCCGATACCGCCAAGGCCGAAGACCACGCCAGTAGATCCAATCTCGACCTTGGCGGTATTAATAACCGCCCCGATACCTGTCGTGACACCGCAGCCGATGTAGCAAATCTTATCGAACGGCGCGTCCTTACGCACTTTCGCGAGTGCGATTTCAGGCACAACGGTATGGTTGGCGAAGGTGGAACAACCCATGTAGTGGTGGATTGGCGTCCCATCGAGCATCTTGAAACGGGTCGAGCCGTCAGGTAAAAGCCCCGCGCCTTGGGTACTTCGGATCTTCTGGCACAGGTTGGTTTTCGGGTTGAGGCAGTATTCGCACTCGCGACATTCAGGCGTATAAAGTGGGATCACATGGTCACCCACCTCTAGACTGGTCACACCTTCTCCAATTTCGATCACTACGCCTGCACCTTCATGACCCAAGATTGCCGGAAAGATGCCCTCCGGATCCTCGCCCGAACGGGTGAATTCATCTGTATGACATAGACCTGTAGCTTTGATCTCAACCAAAACCTCTCCAGCGCGCGGGCCGTCGAGTTCAACGTCCATAACTTCAAGTGGTTTTCCAGCCTCCAAGGCGACAGCAGCACGTGTTCGCATTTTTTCTCCTAAAAAAATTGCTTGATTTTTCCTATGATTCGCTCTCATCATCCGAGAAAGTGTCTCATAATTCAATAGGTACCTTTGAAGTGCATCTAGAACGTCTAATTCATCTGCTTGAAATTATCGCCGTCGTCGGTCGTCCGATCAGCACAACCGAAGCTCAGATAGCAAGTGGGTTGCCAAAGCCAACCTGCTATCGCTTGATGCAAACATTGCAAGAACAAGGGCTGATCGAAGAACCAAACAATGACGGGCGCTATGTGATTGGTGAACGGCTGATCCGCATTGCTCTATTGGGAAAATCCGACGTGGATGTGCGCCGTGTTGCGGCGCCTCTTCTCAAAGTGGCCGCTACCAAATTCAATGAAACTGTGTTTCTGGCACGCTTCCGAGATAGCAAAGTGGAAATTATTCATGTCGAAACACCAGACGATCCCGCCCGTGCCTTCATCCATCCAGGGCTTGGTGAACGCCCGATGCATGCCTGTTCTTGTTCAAAGGCAATCGCAGCCTTCACAGAACAAAACTTTCAAGACAAAATTTTGCAAGGAAGTCTCCAAGCCTATACAGACCACACAAAGACGACGCGAGAAGACCTGCTTGCAGAGTTCGATATCATCCGAAAGCAAGGTTTTGCCGATTGCGATCAAGAGATTGACATTGGCATCTCAAGCGTTGCCGCCCCAATAACAATCGGGAATATCGGTGCCACCTTTAGCGTCGGCGCAGTCGGACCCGTACGCAGGTTTGGCACAGATTACAGACATAATATCGGCCGTCAGCTGACACAGCTTGCAACAAAGATCAGCGGTGCCATTCAACTATGCAACGTGGCCGAGGCCTAAGGAGGAACCGCGGCAATGATGTATCAAACCCCAAGGAGCGGGGAATAACTTTAGGGAGGAAGATCGATGAATAAACCGATGAAGCCGGATCCGACATTTTATGCATCCGCAAAACTAGCGATGCAAGCACCACCTGAAAATTTTGCCTTTACGGTAATGCTGGGCAAAGACGCTGATCAACACGACGGACTAGCCGTTATTGACCTGCGCAAAGGGTCAAAAACCTATGGCGAGATCGTTCATAAGGTGATGACTGAAACCACTGGGGACGAATTTCACCACTTTGGCTGGAACGCGTGTTCATCATCTCTGTCGCCCTTATCGGGCCATGCATTTTTAGAACGCCGCTATCTGATCGTACCAGGCATTCGCTCGTCGCGTATTTTTATCTTTGATGTCAAAGATCCACTAAAGGCTCATATTCATAAGATTATTGAACCGGAAGAACTATTCGAAAAGACAGGGTATTCGCGTCCCCATACAATTCATTGTGGGCCTGAAGGGATTTACGTATCAACTCTTGGTGGAGGCGGAGCTGATGGCACAGACGGCCCTCCCGGTATTTTCATCATGGATTGTGAAACATTTGAAATTATCGGTCGCTACGAAATGGATCGCGGTGCACAAGACAAACATTACGATTTCTGGTGGAACCTGCCACAAGACTATATGGTAAGTTCTGAATGGGGTCTCCCGCCCCAATATGAAAACGGTGTTGTACCAGAAGATTTACTGTCAAACAAATACGGCCATTCGATCCACTTCTGGGATCTGCGCGCGCGCAAAAACATCCAAACGATGGATTTCGGTGAAAACTACCAGATGGCGTTAGAGATCCGCCCTGCCCATGATCCGACCAAATCTTATGGGTTCTGCGGTGTCGTGGTTGATACAACAAACTTACAAGGCGCGATTTTTACCTGGTGGCGTGGTGATGATGGTGTGTGGCAATCCAAGAAGACAATCACGATCGATCCACGCCCGGAAGATCCAGAAAACCTGCCTGATTTGCTTAAAGGCTTCGGAGCCGTGCCACCCTTGGTCACTGATATCGACCTGAGCCTTGACGATAAATACCTTTATGTCGCCTGTTGGGGCTTGGGCGAGATGCATCAATATGATGTATCTGATCCAATGAACCCCGTGCTCAACGGTAAGGTGCAGCTTGGTGGTATTGCCACCGAACATAAGCACCCTAACGGCAAGGAGGTTATCTACGGACCGCAAATGGTCGAAATCAGCCGGGACGGAAAAAGAGTGTATTGGACAAATTCGCTTTATTCTTCAGTACAAACTTCCCTTTAGTTCTATCATGCGAAAATCAAAGAAAATCCTTACAAAAAAATCTCAGGAGTCGAAGATTCTTTTCTTCACATTAGCTAT
>JAGSGK010000033.1 GCA_023955215.1 Paracoccaceae bacterium | reverse complement strand
AGTATCAGCGCCAATACACTAGCGGCACCGCATGAAATGGCCGCTGTCTGCTGCGTTGGGCGGCCAACGCTGTGCGACAGCCCTGTATCGCGGGCATGTGCCACCATTGCCATGGTTGCAGGTAGTACGCCTCTTGATAGAACCGCTGCAGCGATAACACCGGAAAATCCAAGGGAAATAGCGGCGCTAAGGGCCATCCAGCGAAGGCCAGTGACAATGACGATTGCCAGAACGCCATAAGTGCCTATTTGGCTGTCTTTCATAATCTCTAGGCGACGCGCAGGATCAAAACCGCCCCAAAAGCCATCGGCGCAGTCAGCAAGGCCGTCTTCGTGCATCCCGCCGGTCATGATCATACTGGTGGCAAGCATGAGGCCGGCAATGATCGCTGCATTCAAGCCCAGCCAAAAACCGATCGCGCCGACAATGCAGGTTGCCATCCCAACAACCAGTCCAACGATAGGAAACGCCCATGCATTTTCTGCTTGGCGTTCAAAGGCTTCATCGGGCGCTTGTGGCAAGGGCAGCCGAGTCAATAATGTGCCTGCAGCTACAATATCCCAAAGAGAATTTCTGGAGGTCGTGCCGTTCAAGTCGTTTTTATTCATGTCCGCGCCTTTTTCATGTCTTGCAGGTTAAGGCGCATTGGGTAAACAGACGATACAGGTCTGGCAAGAGTAGGAAGCGACACATGAACAATTCATCAACAATTACCTTTACTAAACTCGATCATGTGCGCGAATTGATGCAGACACTGCCAGTTTCAGACTCTGCAGCGGTTGAAGGCGCTCAGGTGCGCAACAGCCAACTGACCAAACCACCAGGTGCTCTTGGGCGCCTAGAAGACTTAGCTATCTGGTATGCTGGATGGCGCGGCACTGATCGCCCAGTGATCAATGCGCCGCAAATTATTGTGTTTGCAGGAAATCATGGCGTCGCTGCCAAAGGTGTTTCTGCGTTCCCGCCAGAAGTAACAGAACAGATGGTGATGAATTTCCAGCATGGCGGTGCCGCGATTAATCAACTGGCCAAGGCCTTTGGTGCAAAGATGGATGTACACGCGCTGTCATTGGAAACACCGACTGCGGATTTCACCAAAGGCCCAGCCATGACTGAAGCAGACGTTTGTGCAGCGATCCAATCGGGTTGGGATGCGGTTGATCCAAATGCTGATCTGCTTGTCACGGGCGAAATGGGTATCGGGAATACGACATCCGCTGCCGCACTTGGCATGGCGCTGTTGGGTGGGGATGCTGCTGATTGGACAGGACGTGGGACGGGCGTTGAGGGTGCTGCACTTCAGGCGAAAACGGACGTGGTTGCTGCTGGTGTCGCATTGCATGGCGGTAAAGGTGACGGCTTGGACATGTTGGCGGCTTTGGGTGGTAGAGAGTTGGCAGCTATGGCTGGGGCGATCCTGCGTGCGCGTGCGCTGTCTATTCCGGTTATCTTGGATGGTTTTATCTGTACTGCCGCCGCTACATGCTTGCATGCCACACACAATGGCGTTTTGGATCATACAGTTGCTGGGCACAAAAGCGATGAGCAAGCCCATGCGCGGATGCTAGAGGCGTTGGGTAAGCAACCTCTACTGCAACTTGGATTGCGCTTGGGCGAAGCATCTGGCGGTGCGTTGGCAATCGGCATTCTGCAAGGCGCGGTTGCGTGTCACAGCGGTATGTCGACCTTTGCCGAGGCCGGTGTATCCGACGGTTAAACCAGCCCTCTCAATGCTTTAACTCTTTGGCATCTTGAGGGTCAGGTTTCGACTTCCCTTCTTATAGCGGAGCTCGTTGTCGCCGATGGCTGACACACGACCACCATCAATACGATCGCCAACTTGAACCTTTTGGTAGCGTCCGTTCGACAAGCGGACCAATGCACGGCGACTGGATGGTTTCCCATAGACGCCGATAAGATTCACATTGCGCAGATTGATTGCGTTTTTGACGGTCGCAGACTTAGCAACGCTCGCCGAAGACGGAATTTTGGGAATGACAACCTTTGGTGCAACTGAAGCTACACGTGTCCCTTGATTGGTAGCTTGATTTGCCTTTGCGCGCTTGACGACACGTGCGAAATTCTTTGGACGTCCATCCGGACGCACCGATGCAGTCACAGCCTGCGGGTTCGGCGGGCCCTCTATGATGATACCTTCAACGCGTGGCGCTAGCGCGGCAAGCGAAGCAGCTGCTGCAGCGGCCGCGGCGTCATTTTGGGCGTTTTCGGTGGTTGGATCGACTTCTGGTGCTGGCTGGGCAATCGCCAGCTCAACTGCAGGGCGCAAACGTGGGCGCAGCTGGGCCAGCTCAGACCGCGAAAGGCCGCCGTTCACGGAGCGCTCGTTTTGCTCGACCAAATTTGACGGACGCGGTTGCGGACGCATTTTGGCGATCAAGGCAAGTGACGGGTCTGTCTTCGCGGGCAATGCTTTGCGTGCTGGCATCTTAGGGGGCGTCACATCAGGGCGGCCCAAAAAGACGGTGACACCATTTGGCGTTATTGCACCATTTACGGTTGGAATGACTAAGCCGTCGGTGCCCAATGCAAATGATGTGCCTGCCGCAACGGGTGTTGTTTGCTCACCAAGCCCGTTGTCGGTAACCAACGCACGTACATTGGGCAGCGCAACGGCGTCATTGGAGGAACTGACGGGATCAATGCTGGTGATATAGAGATCATCAAGGCTGACCAGCGGAGCGGGCTGAGGAACCTCTGGAGACACGGGCCATATGCCCGTAACTGCATAATTGGCCGCAAGTTCTTGGGGGGAAAGTTCTGGTAAGACGACCACTGGATCAGCTTGGGGCGCGCGCAAGGCATCTAGCACAGCAGTGTCTTCGGAGCTTAGAGCAGATGACAATGATGCGGTTTCAATGTTTGGTCCAACGTCCTCGGATGGGGCAGGGGCTAAGCCAGCTGGTGCCTCTGCAATTGCTTCATCGTTTGGCGCATTGAAGAAACGTGCAAGGCCTTCGTCCCAAAATACTGAGGCCCAGGCGGCAACACCGGCGAGGAACAACAACAATACTGCTGTAAGGATAAGACCTAGAAACTTTGGCTTACCACCAACAACCGTCTTGCGATCTGGCTTGCGTGCGCCAAAAATGGTCAATCGCTGTGCTTCGGTGGAAGGTTGCGTTGTAACGGGTGCCGTTGCTGGAATTGCTTTGCGCTTGCTTAGGAAACCAGCTGAAATCTGCGGTTCAGGTGGGTCGACAGCAACCAAGTCCTGTGTTCGGCTTGGAGTGTCCTCAATCGGTGGGACGGTGGCAGCGGTTACCGATGTTGGTGTGCTTTCACGTGATGCGCCCGCAAGAACCGGTGTCGGTCCGCTTGGTGCACGACGACTTGCAAAGCCAATACTTGCTGGTTTTTCTGCCTGTGGGCTGGGGGCTGCTTTTTCAGGTGTTGCGACGACGTCAGCGACTATTGGTTCAGGCGAAGGTGCCGGTACGATTAACGCATCGCTATTCTCAGTCGAAATTTCGGCATCTGTTACAGCCTCAGTTACGAGTGGTTCTGAAACAATCTCTTGCGCGTTCGCAGGCTCGCCTGGTTCATCTGAGGCACTATCTGCTTCATCGTCTGCCACTTCAGCTTTCTCAAGCGGTGGCTCGATGTCGTCTGGGACCGCAGGCGTTGGTTCAACAACCTCTGGCACAACGGGTTCAATTTCAGCAGGTTCAGGGGCGATGAGGGGTGGAACAACTGGTGCGACGTCTGCAACCGTCCCCAATACAACGATGCTGACGTCGTCACGAGCAACGTTAATATCGCCAGCAGCTTTCGTCTGACCAAAAAATGGCTCTCCATTAAAGCTGCCATGTTCAGGGATCGCGACCCAGCTGACTGGATTGAAGTTGTGTTCTTTTGCAAAGGCTTCCGCCTCAGCCAAGGTTTCATGGGCTACCGCCGCGATATAGGTCTGGGACCCACTGAAACTGACGGCATACGCTAAATCCGATACAGCGTAGGGGGTTGCACCCTCAAGCGCATCACGCGCTATTTGATCGCGTGCATCTTCGTCTAAATCGCCAGTCTCAAGCGTGATATATTTGATTTGATCGTTTGGTATGATCAGCTTGCTGGTGACGGTTTCTTCGCTTAGCTCACGTGCTTTGGCTTCTAATAGTGCGAGATCGCCAACCAGATCTGCGGAATCGAGGGACACCGCATCAACCAAACGCCACCCTTCCGCTGCGCGCAGCAGCAGGCGAATGCCCTCAAAAGAAAGGGAAAGCGCGAAATTCGGCTTCATCTTAAGGCGTTTCCATCAAATGTAACGTGCCGGGCGGCACTCTTCACGAGCGAGGATATAACAGTCCGACAGTGATGGGAAGTATTTCGCTAAAATGCAGATCAGACATATCAAATGGTGACGCACAATGTGCGAACTGGCGCTTGTCTGTGCGAGTATACCAAGAGAAATAAGGGAGTAAGTTGTGTGAAGTATGCGCGAATTCTCAATTTCGCTCTGCGGAATGTTGCCGATCCCGCAGAGCAATTGTGTATTGGCTTAGCTTGTCGCTTTGGCCAGAGCTTGATCCAAGTCAGCAATCAAATCGTCTGCGTCTTCTGTTCCGATTGAAATGCGCACAACTTCCGGAGCTGCACCAGATGCGCGTTGTTGCTCTTCAGTCAGCTGACGGTGTGTCGTTGAAGCCGAGTGAATGACCAAGGACCGCGTGTCGCCGAGATTGGCGACGTGGCTAAAGATTTCTAGCGAGTCGACCAATTTAATGCATGCTTCATAACCGCCTTTGACAGCGATAGTGAACAAGCCACCCGCTCCACGTGGGCAAATTTTAGCAACGCGGTCGTAGTATGGTGAAGACTTCAGACCCGCATAAGTCACGTAATCAACCCGCGGATCGGTTTCGAGCCAACCAGCGATTTTCTCAGCATTTTCAACGTGGCGCTGCATGCGCAAGGACAGGGTTTCAGTGCCCATTAGCGTGTAGTGCGCCGCTTGCGGGTTCATTGTCATGCCCAGATCGCGCAGGCCAATTGCGATACCAAAGAAGGTGTATGCAAGGTTGCCAAAGGTTTCGTGGAACTTGAGGCCGTGATATGCTGGCTCTGGCTGGCTGAGTGATGGGAACTTGTCGTTTGCTGACCAGTCAAATTTCCCTGAGTCGACGACGCAACCACCTGTCACAGTGCCGTTGCCTGTGAGGTATTTGGTGGTTGAGTGCACGACCAATGTTGCACCGTGTTCAATCGGGCGGCACAGGTACGGGGTGGAGGCTGTGTTGTCCACGATCAATGGAATGCCTGCCTCGTCAGAGATTGCAGAGATTGCGTCGAGGTCAGTGATGTAGCCACCCGGGTTGGCAATCGCTTCGCAGAAGACCGCACGTGTGTTTTCGTCAATCGCTGCTTTAACCGCATCCAAATCGTCAAAATCAACGAATGTGCAAGACCAGCCAAAGCGTTTGATGGTTTGGCTGAACTGAGTGATCGTACCGCCATATGCGCGGCTAGAAGCCACGATGTTCATGCCCGGTGACATCAACGGGAAGATCGCCATGATTTGGGCCGCGTGACCAGATGAACAGCAAACCGCGCCAACGCCACCCTCAAGGGTCGCAATGCGTTCTTGCAATACGGCAACTGTGGGGTTGGTCAGGCGGGAGTAAATGAAGCCTACTTCTTGCAAGTTGAACAACGCAGCAGCGTGGTCAGCATCGCGAAAGACATAGGCTGTCGTTTGGTGGATCGGCGTTTGACGCGCGCCAGTTGTTGGATCAGGTTTTGCGCCTGCGTGAATTTGCAGCGTATCAAAACCATAAGTTGGGCCATCAGTCATTGTTTAGATCCTTTTCCATAGCGGCTGTTTGTTGCCTTGTGGAGTAAGGTATGCACCGCCAACGATCAAGGGTGAGACTGACAACCAAAGTCTTAGCGCATCCAGAAGCCTTCGGACTTAATCCGATTGCGGATCGCTTGTTCGCGCCGCGGCATGTGGTTTTGATCAAACAATGCACGCACTTTTTCACCGCGACCTTGATAAACGGTACGCTTAATCGCTTCATAACCTTTTAGGATTTTTTTGATCTTGTTCGGTGCGGCAACTGTTTCCAAGGTTTCAATTACATGCTGGCTTTCACGTGCATAAAGCAGCGGAAACATGCGGTAATGACAGCTGGTTTTACCATCGAGATAGCCAGCTTCCAAGGTATCGCGACCACCGCCAAGTGCATGTACGACCAAAGGTAGGACTATTTGATCCAACCATGGCGTTAATTCTTGGCAGGCCAGTTCAGGCATTGGTTCGCGACGTACAGCTAATGCGTATTCTAGGAATTTCTCACCAAAAGCATGAGGGCAGTTGTAGTAGAAGAAGCCTGCGTTGAAGTAGAGATAACGCTTCCAGTACTCATCGGGCTCCGACAAATCTAGACTGCTGTCGAAATCCAAGCCGAATTTATCATAGAGCGATTTCCAAATACCCATAACCTGGACCATAAAGCGGAGGCTTTGGCCATGTACCTTCACGGCGAAGCGATGCGCTGGGGCGGTCAAAGTCAAAAGGCACTTCCATCAGGTTGTCAGTGATTAGGGTGTCGGTGTCGAAAAAGACGAATGGTTCACCTTTGGGTAATGCGGACAACATTTCAATTTTATTACCATAGGCGTAATCGGCGCCGAAGTGTTTGCATTCAAACGGCACAATTTCAGCATCCAACCCCTCAAGGGCTTCGCGGATGTCGGGTTTTAGGCGTGGATCGTTTGGCCACTTTGGACCCGGTTGTGGCTCTGCAATCAGCAGTTTTCCTTGAAAATCAGGGCTGTGATGGCGCAGAGATGCAGCAAAAAGCAAGGCTTCGTAGCCCAAGCGGCCATTCTGGCCAACGACAACAACGTTGAAGGTTCTTGGATTGCTTGATTGTTTTGCCATGCTGCGCCTGCTTTTCTTTTTTATCAGTATAGTCAGATTGTTCGATGTACAAAAGTCGGCAAATTAATTTTCTATATCGATGGTTATCAAACTAGGAAAAAAGAGAAAGCCCCGCAAGAATGCGAGGCTTTCGTTTCATATGGGCAGTTGTTTAGACAGAGACTGTTAAACCACCATCAACTCGAAGGTTCTGGCCCGTTACATAGCTAGAAGCATCAGACGCCATGAATGCCACGGTTTCAGTGAGTTCACGCACATCTGCGTAACGTCCAGCAGGAATGCGGTCCAAACGGTCTTGTTTCTCTGGCAAGCTGTTGATGAAACCCGGAAGGATGTTGTTCATCCTAATACCTTCAGGTGCATATTTGGTTGAAAACAGCTTTGTGTAAGAGGCCAATGAAGCACGGAATACCGCAGATGTTGGGAAGTCTGGATCAGGTTCGAATACTGCAAAGGTTGAGATGTTGACGATGGATCCCTTGCCTTGGCTCTGCATGATTGGCAGGACCAGTCGGGTAATACGCACAATGTTCATGAAGTAGTAATCCATGCCAAGGTGCCAGTCCTCGTCACTGATTTCCATGATTGGGCCCTTGGGACCATGACCCGCACAGTTGATCACTGTATCTATCCGGCCAAAACGCGCCATCGCCGCGGCAACAAAGGCTTCTAGATCCGCAACCACCAAGTTGGAGCCCGTGAAGCCCAAGCCGCCGAGCTCTTTGCCCAAAGCTTCGCCTTTGCCTGAAGAGGAAAATACAGCGACGTCATAGCCCATTTCGGACATCTTGCGGGCTGCGTCTGCGCCAATGCCGCTGCCTCCGCCAACAATCATTGCTACTGGATTGGTCATTCTGATCCCCTTACGTTTTCTTCGTGTCGTCAACGATGTTCATGGTCGCAACGCCAGAATTGCCAAGCTCAACAGAAGCGAACGGCCCACCATGACACATGTTACCTGGGTCTTGGCTGTCCAACACATCACTCGCTGCAAATGTTTCTGCAGCAAACTGTTCAGCGTTGTCTTTTGGTCGATAGCCAAGGAAGCTGGCTTTTGCGTTGTCCACAGGCACCCGGTCATTGTTTGATACGCCGTAGACGACAGCAAAGCCTGTCACAGGTGTATCGATAGCGCGTGTCACCAGTTGGATTAGATCATCGTATGATAACCAAGACCCAACAGCGCGAGGGTTGCCGACGTTTGCGGCAGACAGAATGCGCATGCAAACGGATTCAACACCGCGTTTGTCCCAGTAAAGGCTGGCCAAATCTTCTGCAAAACACTTGGCCAGACCATAATAGGTGTCCGGACGGTGAGGCGCATCAGTTCCGATAAATTCGTTTTTCGGATGCATACCAACGGCATGGATCGAGGACGCGTAAACCACACGGCGTACGCCATTTTTGTAGGCGGCTTCCCAGACGTTGTAGGCACCGACGATGTTTGACTGAAGGATGGCATCAAAAGGAGCTTCGTCCCCAATTGCGCCAAAATGGACAACCATGTCTGCGTCTTTGAGTAGATCAACCATTTGGTCAAGGCTGGCCAAGTCAGCTTTCACATAGCTTTCACCCGCGTAAAGTGTGCCGATCTCGTCTTCCAGGTCGGTTGAAACCAACTGATCTGCCATTTTGCTAAGCGGTTCGCGCAAGTGGGAGCCCAGACGGCCAGCTGCGCCTGTTAGAACGATCTTTTTCATGGTGTATTTCCTTTGACGGTCAATTTAGAAAGGGCCGCGGCGATGCGGTCCAGAGCGATGTTCAGGACATCTTCAGAGCAAGCTGTGGAGATGCGAAAGAAAGGCGATAAGTCTTAGGCGCTGCCTGGCACTGCGGCGACTTTGGCTTCGGATAAGATGTATGCGGTAAATGCTGTGTCATCTTCTAGTGCAATACCTTCTGCAGTCGTGGCACCTATGAAATGTTCACAATCTATATAGGCGTAGAATGCGCCATCTGGTGGAGCCAGCGTCAAGCCATCGGTCCCTTTGATACGCTCGACAACCAGATTACGCCGTGCTTCAAATGCGGATTTGAAGAGGGCGACGCTGTTTTGGGGGCCATTCAGTGCGGCCGTTGCTGCTGCTTGGGCCACAGAACATGCGCCTGAAGAAATCTGTGACTGCACTTTGGTCATAGCTTTGATTAAAGGGGCAGGGCCAGCGCCATAGCCAATACGCCAACCTGTCATCGCATAGGCCTTTGATACTCCGTTTACGATCAACACTTGATCGTTCAAATCTGGATTGGCCGAAAGGAAAGAAACGTGCTTCTGGCTGTCAAAAGTGATGTGTTCGTAAATTTCATCCGACATAACCAACACGTGCGGATGGCGGCGGATTACATCGCCAAGCTCTGAAAGCTGCTGTGCATCATAGGACGTCCCAGATGGATTGGACGGCAGGTTCAACAAAAGCCAACGGGTGTGAGGCGTAATTGCTGCCTCAAGCAACTCGGGGGTTAGACGAAAACCGTTGTCGGGCGGGCAATCGATAACAATAGGTCGCCCACCAAGGATCAAAACCATGTCCTTGTACTGACCGAAATATGGGGCACAAAGCAGAACTTCGGACGTGTTTTCCAATGTCGCCATGAACGCATCAAAGATGACCTGCTTGGCACCGTTTCCTACAATGACTTCGCTTGGGGAAAAGTTTAAGGTGTTGTCGCGTTTGAATTTATCGATAATTGCCAATTTAAGCGCGGCGGTTCCATCCGTTGGTGGATAGCGCGTTTCACCGAGTTTAGCAGCTTGATAAGCTGCCTCAACGATGTGGGCCGGCGTATCAAAATCTGGCTCGCCCAATCCCAAATCGATCACGTCATGACCTTCGGCTTTTAGTGCTTTGGCATTTTGGCTAACAGCTGCTGACGCAGAGGGTTTTACTGCATCCAACCGCTTTGCCAGGTAGTTCACTGTAACCCACCTTTGACTTGAGCAAGTAGTGCATCAGATCCTTTGGCAAGAATTGATGCATCAGACCCACAAGCCACAAAGGTAAAGCCTTCGTTCAACAGTTTGGCTGCAAATTCTGTGTCCAAAACCAGCGTTCCAACGGGCACCCCTTTGGCCATCAGCGCACGTGCTGCTGGCATAATCAGGTCCCAAACTGCGTCGTCCATCGGTTTGCCCAATAGGCCCATGTCCGCAGCAATATCCGCGGGTCCAAAAAACACACCCGAAACACCGTCTTGGGTCCCGATTTCTTCGGCCATCGCGACGGCTGATTGGGTTTCAAGCTGCAGGATCACGGTTGTTTCCTGCTCAACTTTGGCAAAATAATCTTTGATGCGACCGAATTTATTCGCCCGAGTGGAACCAGAAACACCGCGCACGCCATGTGGTGGATAGCGTGTTGCAGCGATTGCCTTTTGTGCCTCTTCTACATTTTGGATCATCGGGAACAATAGGCCTGGCGCACCGGAATCTAGTAAGCGTTTTACCTGAACTGTGTCGTTCCAATCTGGGCGAACAATCGCGGTGGTTCCGGTTGAAGCAAAGACCTGTAGCTGTCCGATGACTGAATTAAGGTCGTTGGGCGAATGCTCCATGTCGATAAGGACCCAGTCATAACCCGAAGGAGCAACGACTTCGGCTGTAAAATTGCTAGACAGTGTGACCCACAGGCCGATCTGTTTTTTCCCTGCAGCAATGGCGCGGGTGAATGGGTTTTGCGGGAGGTTCATTAGATGATGGCCTTCTCTGGGAATTTTTCACCTTTCTCAATACGCTCATATCCGAAGGCTGACAAATCCAGTGTGCGGTACTCACCATATGTCAGCAATTCAGACACGCCACGCCCCATCGCAGGGGACTGCTGGAACCCGTGCCCGGAGAAGCCATTGACGAAAATAAAGTTGGTGACCTTTGTATGTGGGCCAACAATCGCGTTTTGGTCAAAGGTGTTATAGGCATAGTGCCCCGCCCATGAGTTGATCAATTTGATCCGCTCAAATGCCGGAATGCGGGTGGCCAGCACAGGCCATACCTTTTCTTCCCAGATCGAATGATCCTGAACGAAGTCGTCAAAATCCACCGCAGGGTCATCATCTGGCGGGCAGCCGGCCAGATAATAGGTCCCTTCAGAACGCATATGCACGCCAGACGGATCAATCGTCAGTGGTAGATCGCGATCCAGTGGCGTTTCTGCATCAAAGATAAAGGTGTAGCGTTTGCGTGGCTCAACAGGGATGTCGACGCCCGCCATCGCCGCCGTCAGGGCCGCGCGTGGGCCAGAACAGTTTACAACCGTGCCGCATGTCACGACCTCACCAGAGGCCAGCGTGACGCTTTCCACTTTGGAGCCATCGCTGGATTTGGTCATGGCGACCACTTCGTTCGTCAGGTACTCAACACCGCGTTCACGGGCAGAGCGTTTCCACCAGTCAAACAGGGTGTTGCCGTCAAAATAACCCTCGTCGATCAGGTTGTGGTTGCCCACCAAGATGTCGTCGAGATTATAAAACGGGTAATCCGCTTTGATTTCCTCAGCGGTCATGTGCTTGGTACCAGCCCCCAGTTTGGCCTGAATTTCCTGACCCTCTTTTAGGGTGGCAGCGAATTCTGCGTTGTCGGCCAGATACATATAGCCATAGCTTTGCAAAATTGGGTGGGGCACGCGTTCATCACCGCCCATGTATTCGCGAAAGTTCTTCACGAAATCCGCAGCGAACTGGGAAACGCGGATGTTTACCTCGTTTGAGAACTGTTGCCGCATACAGCTGTTGGTGTGCACGGTTGATGTAAACTCGTATGTTGGGTCCTTTTCGACGACCAAGATGCTGCCGTTGAAATCGGGGTTGGTGGCTGTGAACCACGCCACGGATGATCCCAGCATCGCGCCGCCGACGATTACAACGTCATAGCTGTTGGCTTTGGGTGTTTGCAGTTTGCTCATTTTACCATCTCTCCCTTTGCGACGGCGGTTTGGACCGCTTCAATGTCTTGCTGTGTCATTCCATAATCGTGCGCGGCAGTCTTGGCGGATATATATCCACGAGCCAAATCGCGTTTTACCAGTTCTGGATCGCGTTCACTGACGGGACCGTAACCAGCCCCACCCGGAAAGGCCAAAACAACACGGCGCCCATGCGCCACAAACTGTTTGCCTTTGCCGAACATTTTAGCGCCGTCGTCTTGGATGATAGTCGTTGGTGCACCGTTTTCGCCACCTTGGCGGCCACGTGCCGGGTGATCCAGACGGTCAAACATCGCTTGAAAATCGAATTCGTGGCCCTCTTGCGCTCCCACTTCCATATATTGGCCTAAGCCACCGCGAAACTTGCCCGCACCGCCGCTGTCGGGACGCAGTTCTTTGCGCCAGATGATGACGGGGCCGGTGTGCTCTGTCGCTTCAATCGGCATGGTCATCACGCCCGATGGGAAGGCTGTCGCGTTCAGGCCATCATAAAGCGGGCGCGCTCCGGCCCCGCCAGAATTAAACGTAAGAACCTCGGCGCGGCGGGCATCAACTGTCGGCGTGGCGTCCGTACGGGGGCGTAGGGAGACCTGAAAATTGCAAAGGCAGCCGGCCCCCTCAGCAGGAACAGTGTCGGGCAGCAACTGATCCAACGCGGCGTAGACGGCATCGGGGACAAAGTGACCGACAATATGGCGAAGGGCCACCGGGGCAGGGTGCACCGCATTGACGATGGTGTTTTCGGGTGCTGTGATTTCAAACGGCGCCAAGGATGCGGCGTTGTTTGGGATCTCGGGTGCAATGGCGCATTTCAACGCGTAGCAGGCATAGGCTTTGGCATAGACCAGCGGGCAGTTGATGCCTTTCTTGTCCACACCGGAGGTGCCGGTAAAGTCAGACAGAATGCGATCCTGTTCGATGCTTAGTTTGACCTTCAAGGTGATCGGGGCCGAGAAACCATCAACCGTCATTTCGCCGGTTGCTTCGCCATGGGGCAGGGCGTTGATACAGTCCAAAGTCGCACGTCGAGAGTTTTCAAGGATGAAACCGCCAATCCCATTCAGATCATCAAGCTGGAATTCCTCCATCATCTCGATCAAGCGACGGTGGCCAATCTCGTTACAGGTGGCCAAAGCATAGATGTCGCCGACCAGCTGATCAGGTTCGCGCACATTTCCACGTACAATACGGATCAAGGTTTGATCGACTTCGCCGCGTTCAGCCAGTTTCATGATCGGGATATACAGTCCCTCTTCATAAACGCTGGCGGCATCTGCGCCAAAACCGCGACCGCCGATGTCAACGATATGGGCGGTGCAACCAAAGAATCCCGCCAATTCGCCCTTGTGGAAAGACGGCGTCACAACGGTGATGTCGTGCAAGTGGCCGGTGCCTTCCCACGGATCGTTGGTGATATAGACGTCACCTTCAAAAATGTTCTCGCGTCCGATGCGGCGGATAAAGTGGCCAACCGCATCGGCCATCGCATTCACGTGACCGGGCGTGCCAGTCACCGCTTGGGCCAGCATTTGACCGTCAGTATCATAGACGCCTGCGGACAAATCACCTGCTTCGCGCACCGATGTGGAGAAGGCGGTGCGTACCAATGCTTGGGCTTGTTCTTCGACGACCGAAATCATGCGGTTCCACATGATCTGATAGGCAACGTTTGATGGGGTGCTCATGCTTGCGCTCCTTTGGTGGTCATGTCGATTGTGCCGTCGGGCTGGGCCGTCACTTGGCGCGAGGATGGCACGATGATGGTGGTTTCGTCCTCTGTCACAACGGCGGGGCCTTGAACGGTTTGGCCTGTCTTCATGTCATCGCGCAGCACCACTTGGGCGTCTGTCACAGCGGCGAGTGCTGGATCAAACAAGGCGCGTTGACCTGCAACCGTTGCGGCACCCGTGTCAGAGGCCAGCGCGATTTGCGCGACCTGTTCTGGTGGGGTTGTTGCGTTCACAGACCAAACGGTGATTTCAACATCCATGCCATCCACTGTGCGGCCAAAGAGGGCAGAATAATCCGCCTCAAACAGCTCAAGGAATGTATCCGCATCTGGTGCCATGGCTTGTTCAGCCGTCAATGAAATCGGGATTTCCCAACCCTGACCGGTGTAGCGCATGTAGACTTTGAACTCAGAAATAATGTCTGATGTCGCATCACATGAACGGACAAATCCTGTGGCCTCGTCCTGTAGTTCCGTGAGCAGAGACTTGATAACGTCGGGCTTAAAGTCCGACAGTTTCATATAGACAGAACGGTTCGCCTCGAAACTAAACGGTGCCCGTAGGAACCCAATTGCTGATCCCACACCAGCGCCCGTTGGCACCAGCAAACGATCCACGCCCAGCTTTTCACACAACCGACCAGCATGCAGCGGGGCGGCACCGCCGAATGCGATCATGGTGTACTCAGATAGATCCTCGCCGTTTTCCACCGCGTGCACACGGGCCGCGTTGGCCATGTTTTCGTCCACAACTTCGGCTAGACCGAAGGCCGCGGTTTGCGCATCCATATCCAGCGTTTTACCCAGCACATTGACCAAAGCATCCGCAGAACTGTCAGCATGCAGTTGGATCGAACCGCCTGCAAAATTGTCAGGGTCGAGTTTGCCCAAAATCAAATCGGCATCCGTCACGGCCGGTTTGTCACCGCCACGGCCATAACAGGCCGGTCCCGGTTCAGAACCCGCACTTTCTGGTCCCACACGGATTTGGCGCATAGAGTCGATATGGGCCAGCGAACCACCACCAGCGCCGATCTCAACCATATCGATCACAGGGATCGAAATCGGCATGCCAGAACCCTTTTTGAAACGATAGGTGCGGGCCACTTCAAAGACGCGGGATGTCTTTGGGGTCTGGTTCTTGATCAGGCAAATCTTGGCCGTGGTGCCGCCCATGTCAAAGGACAACACCTTGTCCAAACCATAACGTGCCGCGATGTTGGCGGCGAACACCGCGCCACCCGCAGGACCGGATTCAACCAGACGGACAGGAAAATCCGCAGCACTTTCAATGGAAATGATCCCGCCGCCAGAGTGCATCAAGAAGACAGAGCAATCCGCGCCCTCATCCTCAAGGCGACCTTTCAGGCGACCCAGATAGGATTTCATTAAGGGCTTGATATAGGCATTTGCCACAACGGTATTGAACCGCTCGTATTCGCGCATCTGTGGGGAGACCTCAGAGGACAGCGAGACCATCACATCCGGCAGTTTCTCAGCCAGTACAACGCGCACCATACGTTCGTGATCTGGGTTCAGGTAGGAGTGGATCAAACCAACAGCGATACTTTCATATCCCGCCGTTTTGATCTGATCGGCAACCGCTTCAACTTCAGCGCGGTCCAGATCAATCAACACGCCGCCAGTGGCATCGACACGCTCAGAAATGGTGAAACGGCTTTGGCGCGGGATCAATGGCTCTGGCAGGGTCAGGTTCAGGTCATACTGCTCAAACCGGCTTTCGGTGCGCATCTCGATCACATCGCGAAAACCGCTGGTGGTGATCAGGGCCGTCTTGGCACCGCGCCGTTCAATCAGCGCGTTGGTGGCAAGGGTGGTGCCATGGATGATCTGGCCGATGTCAGACGGGGTCACTCCCGCCTTGGCGCAGACCTGATGCAAGCCGTCGATGATGGCGTTTTCGGGGGCGATGTAGGTAGTCAAAACTTTAGTCGAATACTGCTTGCCCTCAACCTCGATCACCACGTCGGTGAAGGTGCCGCCGATATCGACGCCCATGCGAATTGCGCTGTTGCCCATGTGTACTTTGATCCCTGTGGGTGTGAGTCTGTTTACTCAAATTAGGGCGAGTCCATGTATCAAATCAAATTTTTAAAATGAATAGGGATGATAAAAAAAATCTATCCTCCGGCATTGTGAATTTCTGCCATATTTTTCGCAATTTTGGCGGCTTGAGCGACAAAGTTGGGCGCGCGTTCGGCATCAAAACGTGCAAAAAATTCTAGGTCATCTGGCTGCCATTGGTATTGGATCTGGATCAAATCTCCTTCGTTTAGTTCTTTGCTGACCATCGCTGCGGGGAGGGTGGCAACGCCCATACCGTTCAAGGTCATGTACAGGCAGGCCGCAAGATTGCTTGAGGGGACAAGGCGGACATCCAAATCCTTGCGCGCCCCAAAGTGTGCAGCGGTTTCCGTATAAAGGCGGGTGTCACGGCTGTGGGTCAGGATTGGATGTTGGGCGATATGTTCAATCGTTGGATTGGTAATGCCGCGCAGCCCAAGACCACGTGAGGCGACCCAGACCAAAGGGTAATCACCCAGTGGTATTTCGCCTGTCATCTGCTGGCGAAACGGGCCGTTCTGTAGGGCCAGATCAAGGGTGCGCGCCCCCAACTCGCGCTCCAGATTGACGGACAGGTCTACTGTCAGCTCCACATGTAACTGCGGAAAGGTCGTACTGAGCGCCTTGAGAAAATCACTAAGCCAAGTGTGCACGATCATCTCAGTTACGCCAAGGCGCAAGGTGCCATCGATCAGGCTGGGTTCTGCAGCCGCATCAGCAAAAGCATCAGCTGCCTGTAAAACCTTTCTGGCGTAATCAAGCATCTGGATACCCTTAGACGTAAGCCGCACAGACCCTGCATCGCGTTCCATCAGCTTGCGCTTCATTGCCCCTTCAAGCAGTGCAATACGGGATGAAACGTTTGGTTGTGTTGTATTCAAGCGATCCGCAGCTTTGCGAAAGCTGCCAAGATCTGCAACCCAGACAAAGGCCTCAAGCTGTTTAAGGTTAATTTTCACGCACTGTATCCATCAGTTTAATTAATCTTATGCAGCGTAATGAATAAATTTACTTATTGGAAGGCGTGTTGCTAACTCCAGTTGCGATTCATTCTCAACTAAAGTATCTGTTGCGAGTAATTCGCATGTAGAGCCACATGTTTTTGCCTTACCTTTGAAGGAACAGTTAATATGCAACGGATTATTTTAGGACTTTGCTCACTCGCATTAAGCGCAGTATGTGCTTCTCCAATTCTAGCATCCGACGATAAGTTTAAGGCGGTTACAACCTTCACCGTGATCGCCGACATGGCGCGTAACGTGGCAGGGGACGCAGCCATCGTGGAAAGCGTGACCAAGGCGGGGGCCGAAATCCATGGCTATCAGCCTACGCCCCGCGACATCATCCACGCCCAAGATGCGAACCTGATCCTATGGAACGGTCTGAACCTT
>JAGSGK010000048.1 GCA_023955215.1 Paracoccaceae bacterium | reverse complement strand
TATGCCGGGGCTGGTCGATGTGGCGCTGCCTGATGCAGGTAATCTGTCGTTCCACCGTACGATGGCGGAAGTTGTCGAAGGTGCAACTTGGATCCAAGAAAGCGTGCCAGAGCGGTTGGAAATCAAACTGAAGGTGTTTCAAACTTTGCAGAAGTATTGCACTGAGGATGCGGTGATTGCCTCCTCGACGTCAGGCTTTAAACCCAGCGAATTGCAGGAAGGCGCAATGCGCCCTGAACAAATCATGGTAGCCCACCCCTTTAACCCCGTTTATCTGATGCCGCTTATTGAGTTGGTCCCAAGCGAGGTCACTGACCCTGCGCTGGTTGAGAAGGCCAAAGGGGTGATCACCTCAGTTGGGATGTTCCCGCTGCATGTGCGCAAAGAAATCGACGCTCATATCGCGGACCGCTTTTTGGAAGCTGTGTGGCGTGAAGCCTTGTGGTTGGTCAAAGACGGTGTTGCCACTACAGAAGAAATTGACAACGCGATCCGCTACGGCTTTGGCATTCGCTGGGGGCAGATGGGTCTGTTTGACACATATCGTACCGCTGGCGGCGAAGCGGGCATGCGCCACTTTATGGCGCAGTTTGGTCCGGCGCTGAAATGGCCATGGACCAAATTGATGGATGTGCCGGAGTTTACGGATGAATTGGTTGAACTGATCGCCGGTCAATCTGATGAACAGTCGGGTCACATGTCGATTTCAGATATGCTGCGGATTCGTGACAACAATCTGGTTGCGATGATCCGTGCACTCAAGGGCCAAGATTTTGGCGCTGGTGCATTGATGAACAACCACGAGGCTGGATTGCGCAAGGGCACGATCCTGTCGGCGCGCATGGATGAACTTGAGGATGTGTCCCAACCCATCATGACCGTGCGCCGCGCGGTGCCTTTGGATTGGACCGATTACAACGGCCACATGAATGAGGCGAAGTATCTACAAGCCTTTGGTGATGCCACGGATCGTTTTATGGAAATGGTGGGGTGTGATGCGGAATACATCGCGACTGGCGGAAGTTACTTTACCGCCGAAACCCATATCCGCCACGTGGATGAAGCCCTTGCAGGCGCATTGATCGAAGTGCGCACCCAAGTGTTGATGGGTGCGGGCAAAAAGATGCACCTGTGGCATGAGATGTATGAGGGTGATCGACTGTTGGCGACTGGCGAACATTTCTTGCTGCACGTCAGCTTGGAAACCCGCCGTCCCTCTGACCCAAGTGACGCAATTGTTGCGGCCGTTGAACGTGTTGCGGCAGCGCATGGCGCACTTGGAACACCTGAAGGCGCTCGGCGCGCTGTTGGTCAACGTCCGTGAAACGCGTCCTTGTCACAGCTGGTGGATCGGGGATTGGTCACGCGATGGCCACGGAGTTCGACGCCGCAGGTTTTGACGTATGGGTGACGGATGTTGACGAAGCCGCCTTGGCCGCTGTCCCGTCCAATTGGACCGCTGTGCGCTGTGACGCCAGCAATGAGGCCGAAATGGCCGCGTTGTTTGCGCGTTTGGACGGGTTGGACGTTTTGTGCGCCAATGCTGGGATTGCGGGGCCAACCGCGTTGGTCGAGGACATTGATCTGTCCGAGTGGCAGCGGTGCGTGAGCGTCAATTTGGAAGGAGCGTTTTTGGCCAGCAAATACGCGGCCCCCATGATGAAGGCCGCAGGATCCGGCGTGATCACAATCACGTCCTCAACGGCAGGTATTTATGGATACCCCAACCGCGCGGCCTATTCCGCAGCCAAGTGGGGCATGATTGGATTGATGAAGACACTTGCCATGGAGCTGGGCCCATTTGGCATCCGTGCCAATGCGATCTGTCCGGGGGCAGTTGAAGGGCCCCGCATGGAAGGTGTGTTGAAACGGGAGGCCGCAGCCAAGGGCATGACGCGGGATCAGGTGTATGGGGGTTATGCCGTCGGAACCTCGATGCGGGCCTTTGTGACGGCCAAGGACATTGCGGATATGGCTGTGTTTTTGGGGTCAGACAGTGCGCGCATGGTGTCCGGGCAGGTGATTTCCGTGGATGGGCACACCGAAAACCCAGACCCGAAGGTTTAGGGGCGTGGCATGAGGGATCAGCGGGCAGTTGTAAAAGCGATTGAGTGGCCAACTGTCTTTTTGTGGTTGGTGTGCTGGGGGCTGTGGCTGATTGGGGTGTTCGTGCTGCCAATGGTTTGGATGCTGTTGGCTGGTGTTGTTTTGACCTTGGTGATGGTTTTGCAATCCTCCCTTAGTCATGAGGCGCTGCACAGGCATCCGTTTGCATCGCGCCAATGCAGCAAGTTAAGATAGGTTCAACGAGGGCTACAATTATCGCTCTTATGCGCAGGTGATCGCGCGCTACTTTGTGAAGGCGAAAGATCCAGTGCCGCATCCGCTCTGGCCTTCTGAGTAAGAAGCCGCCAAAAACAGCCCATGAGTTTATGGATTAGCATTTCGGTCGCAGCGGCAGTGTTTCAAACGCTACGCTTTATGTTGCAAAAAGTCATGGCCAAGCAGACATTATCTGCGGCCGGCGCGACGTTCGCACGGTTCTTATATTCTGCGCCGATTATTGTGGTTCTGACAACGCTGTACTTGAACCAAACGGGGCAAGCGTGGCCTGATCTTTCACCACAATTCTGGATGTATGCGGCGACAGGCGGTTTGGCGCAGGTTCTGGCAACGGTCTGTGTGGTGTTGGTTTTTAAAAGCCGCAACTTTGCTGTGGGGATCACGTTCAAGAAAACCGAGGTGATTTTGGCAGTTCTGGTTGGGATTGTGGTTCTTGGGGATCAGGTATCTTGGCAGGGATTGGGCGCGATTTTCTTGGGTTTGATCGGCGTGCTTTTGTTGTCGTCGCCTGCGCAAATCGGGGCGTGGAATTGGCGCATGATGTTCAACCGTGCTGCGGGTCTTGGTATTCTGTCTGGTGCATTGTTTGCCGTGTCTGCGGTGACGTACCGTGGTGCATCGCTGCAGTTGGATATGGCGGATCATTGGGGCCGTGCGGGTGTCACGCTTGCAATGGTGACATCGATGCAATTGGCCGGCATGGCGATCTATCTGTTCTTGCGTGAGCGGGGTGAAATATCTGCAGTTTGGCAGGCACGCCGCGTTGCGGGATGGATCGGCATTTTGTCTATGGCAGGATCGTTCTGTTGGTTCACTGCGTTTACGCTGCAAAATGCGGCCTATGTCAAAGCGGTGGGTCAGATCGAATTGATCTTTAGCCTGCTGGTGACTGTGCTGTTCTTTAAGGAAAAGATCAGCTTGCGCGAATGGATCGGCGTGGCCGTGTTGGGTATGTCTGTTTTGGGAATGGTCGTTCTGGCCTGATCAATCGGTTGGCAGATGGCCGCGCAGACGCAAGAACAAGCTTTCTTCATCATTGTTTTTAAAGAACGGCACACTCGAAGGTGGATTGCGATCCGCGGCGCGTGCCTGAATCTCGCTTAAGACCACTTCGGTGATGAAGGGCATGTCAAAGGATCGCGCATCATCCAGCGCAACCCATTGCAGATGCGACAACTCATCTGATGCAGCGGAAAAATCATCAGGGTCTGTCGTCAGTTCATCTGCACCCACCAAGAAGAAGCGTGCATCGAAACGACGCGTCCGCCCCGGAGGGGTGAGGGCGCGAAAGACAAACTGTAATCCTGCAGCGCTGGGCGTGTGACCTGAGGCTGCAAAGTCTTTCCAATCTTCCGGCACTGCGCCGGCCCAAGGTTCTTTGTGACCTAGGATTTGCCCCGTCTCTTCAAACAGCTCGCGAATTGCAGCAACGGCCAATGTGTTGGACATATCTGTGCTGCTGTCTTCCTTTAGCCGTTCGTGGCAAAGGTCGGGCAGGGCGGTACCTAAGGCGACATCGCGGTCACCTGCATCAACTGCGCCACCCGGAAAGACGAATTTGTTGGGCATAAACACAGCTTTTGAACCGCGTTGACCCATTAGAATACGAGGGGATGTTGTGCGATCGCGCAGCACAATAACGGTGGCTGCATTGCGAATTTGGGTTTTGTCAATTTTCACATCGGCGGTCATCGCGTCCCTAACACATACTTGGGGCGCGACGTTGGGTTAGCGTTTGTTGCCAAACCCGCCCATATAACGCGCCCATTGGAAGCCGATCACGACCCCCTTCAGTCTAGGAAGAAGGTAGAGCGACAGGCCGACACTGCCAACAGCAAAGATTGTGAACAGTGTAAGCGGCTCCGGGCGGTAGATCAGGAATACCTCATACAACAGCGCGATCATCAGGTGCCCAACGATCAGAATCGTCAAATAGGCAGGCCCGTCATCGGCACGGTGGTGGTGCAGTTCTTCACGGCATACTGTGCAGGTGTCATTGACCTTTAGGTAGCTTTTCAGCAGCGCACCTTGCCCACAGTTGGGGCATTTACGACGCCAGCCGCGTAAAAGCGCAGTGCGTAGGGGACGCTCGATTACTTCGGTCATAGGTTCCACATCTGTGCTGGCCATTGGAATATCCTTTTGTCTGTCTGTTAGATGCGCCCTCAATGCGAGAAAATAAACGTGACAGGATGTCCTAGTGGCGGGAAGTCGCAAATTATTTGAATTTATTGCGACGGAAACCGTCTGTGTCCCCGTTTGACTTAGTGAGCCGCCCAAAATGGGGGCACAATAAAAACCGGAGAACTATGATGACACTACGTATGACCGCTTTGCCTAAAGTCGCTTTGACAATTGCGCTGGTTGCAGTTGGATTTACTGGCGTTGCCCAAGCCCGCGGACATGGTCCAGCCCCGATTGCATTTGCTGATCTGGATGTAGATGGCGATGGTCAGGTCACTGCCGCTGAAATGGAAGCCCAAGGCGCTGTTCGTTTCGCAAAAATGGATACTGATTCCGACGGATTGATTTCTGCCGAAGAGCTTGCAGCGTCAGGTCAGGAAAAAGCTGAGAAACGTGCGGCACGCATGATCGAAAAGCTGGACACTGATAAGGACGGTAAGTTGTCAGCTGAAGAGCTGGAAGCACGCGGTAAAGGCCGTGGTGGTAAAGACCGCGGCGCAAAGATGTTGGAGCGCTTTGATACAGATGAAAACGGTTCTTTGTCTGAAGAAGAGTACAACGCTGCAGCAGAGAAAATGCAAAAGCGCAAAGGCGGCAAAATGAAAAAAGGTGACAAGAAGCACGGCGAATAATTTCGCGCTTGTTTGAACATCGAAACTGGACCGCGCTTGTCATAAGCGCGGTCTCCCGCTAACGCTGAACTGGATGACAATGCCCTTGGATGCATACACCGATCTGGCCGATGACGCCCTGCTTGCCCAGTATTCAAAAGGCGATGCAGCTGCGGCACGTGCGCTGACAGCCCGATTGACGCCGCGCGTTTTTGGGCATGCGGTGCGTGTTTTGGGTGATCGGGCTGAAGCAGAGGATGTGGCCCAAGATGCCATGATGCGTTTGTGGAAGGTCGCACCAGATTGGCGCATGGGCGAAGCAAAGGTCAGCACATGGCTATACCGCGTGACCGCGAACCTGTGCACGGATAGATTGCGCCGCAAACGCGGTGTCGGTTTGGATGAAGTGGACGAACCCCATGATCCATCCCCGAGCGTTACGGACCAATTGCAAACTCGCGAACGTATGGACGCATTGCAGGCTGGGTTGCAGACCTTGCCCGAACGACAAAGACAGGCCGTGATTTTGCGCCATATCGAAGGATTGGCGAACCCTGAAATTGCGGAAATACTTGAGATTAGCACCGAGGCAGTCGAAAGTTTGACCGCGCGCGGTAAACGCGCATTGGCGCAGGCCTTGGCACCGGCACGTGAAAAGTTAGGATATGAAGATGACAGCATCTGATAAAGACACCGTTGATCTGGATATGAACGCGCTGGATGCCTTGTTTGCGCAGGCCACAAATGACGTGGGTGCACAGCCCTCCGAGGCCTTCATGACACGGGTGGTCACGGACGCTTTGGCCCAACAACCGATGCCACAGATTGTACAGCCTAGTTTGTGGGCACAAATCACGGCGATGGTTGGCGGATGGCAGGGCATGGGCGGATTGGTCGCTGCGACCTGCGCTGGTTTTTGGATTGGGGTCAATCCACCAGAAGGTTTGCCAACACAATTTGAAACGTTTCTAGGCAGTGAAACATCGATTTCATTGTTAGAAGACGGTATTGAAGACACAGGAATGTTCGGCTTCGGCTGGGATATGGAAGAGGGCTAGAACATGGCACAGACAACACAAACCGCCAAACCGGCCCTGCCGCGTGGCTTTAAGATTTTGCTCGGTGTTTCGCTGGCTGTTAATCTGGCGGTGGCTGGATTGGTGGCGGGTGCATTTGTGCGCAAAGGTCCAGGTGGTCCAATGGGCGGTAATGCGGAGGTGAATTATGCGCGCCCCTATATTCAGGCCTTGCCCCACGATCAACGGCGTGAAGTGTTCGAAGCTTTGCGCCCTGCCAAACGCGATGGGAACCGCACTGCACGTCGTGCCTATTACGAAAACGTGGCGACGCTTTTGCGGGCTGATGCATTCGATCGCGCAGCGATTGAGGCGGTGTTGGCGAAACAGTCTGCGTCGACGTTGAATGCCCAAAGTGCGGGTCAAGCGCGGTGGCTGAACATCATTGAAAAGATGGACGTTGAAGAACGCCGCGCCTATGCCGATGGAATTGAAGAGGCGTTAAAACGTGGACCAAAGCGCAAGCCAAAACAAAAGCAATCTAACTGATTATATTAGGCCGCTGGCCTGCTGAGTGTCACGCAGTTGCGGCCACGCGTTTTGGCCGCATATAGCGCCTTGTCTGCCTCATCCAAAAGCCGATGCGTGGTCTTTTCGTGCCCACAGCCAATGGCAAGGCCGATGGATATGGTCGCGTTGATGGGGTGCAACCCATCGGGCTTTTTGAAGGACTTCTGCCCAATAAGGTGACACAGTCTGCGTGCTGCGCCTTTGGGATCTTGCAAGGGAACGCCGGGCATAACGATCAAGAATTCCTCTCCACCGATACGGGCAAGTAAATCGACCGACCGCAGGTTTGTACGCAATCTGTTTGCGGTTTCGATGAGCACAACATCTCCTGCTGCGTGACCATGGGTGTCGTTGATGCGCTTGAAGTGATCCATGTCTGCAATCATCACAGTAAAAGGTTCAGCTGTTTGGACGGATTGTTCGGCGATTCGGTCCAGCTGGGACATCGCGTATCGGCGATTGTGCAGTCCCGTGAGTGGATCGCTGACCGCCGCCTCAAGCCCGTCGCGGATCTTGGCCCGCAGTTTGTCGCTGCTTTTTTTGCGCCGCAGCAGCGCATTTATGCGAAGGGTCATTTCGGCTGGTTGAAAGCCGTAAGGCATCAGATCATTTGCGCCCATATCAAGTGCCTGGGCCCCAAGGGCTTGATCAGGATGAATTTGAACCACCAACACAGCGCAGTGGCGGGTGCTGGCATTGGATTTTAGGGTGGCAAGAAAATGCAGGATTTTCTGTGGATCTGTTTCATCCATAACCAATGCGAATACGTCAGGGATATTGGTGTTTTGGAACGTGCCAAAAATATGGAGGGCTTCGTCTACATCTGCAACCTTGGTTTGCACAGATAATTGACCTGCCATTTGGCTGGTCCAATTGTCTAACAAGTCCCTGTCTGGCCCAACCAAAACCGCACGACCTGTTGGCGTAAATCCCTTTTGGATCTCTGCAAAACCCAAGGCGCGAGATGTACCTTCGCGCAAGTTCCAGTCGGCATCTACTGAACTGGATCGCACAAGGCTACGGACTCTGGCCAGCAGCAAAGTGTCGTCGAAGGGTTTGGTAAGGACAACATCAATCCCAGCTTCCAGCAGTGACAGGTGATTGTTGGCATCATCGCCGCAGTTGATTGCGATAATCGGGATGTTCTGTGCCTTTGGCTGCTCGCGCATTTGGGCGACCAAGTCGAGGGCGGTTCCATCGGGCAATTGATCCGCAGTAATAACGATGTCGGGGCGCGAAGACCCGATTGCCGCGATCGCTTCAGCCAATGTTAAGGCTTGAGTGACAGTGTAGTAAGCAGCCGAAAACTTAACCTTCAAAATAATTCGGTTCGTCGCGATGGGATCTATGATCAAAACCTTGCCGTGCATAGTGCTCCCTTTCTAACTTGTTAAAGAACAAAGCCCTGAATCATCATCACTTGTGTTCAGCACTCAGTTAGGTTTTTGTCGCTTAAAGTTAACAAAGTGTTTCTATTTTCGGGAAACAGGGGTGAGCTATGACAATGACGCAAGAAACCGCCGAAACGGTGGGGCTTCAGGCCTTGGCTTGGTTGGCGGGAAACGAAGATTTACTGCCGGTTTTTCTAGGCTCGACTGGTGCCAGCGAAGCGGATGTGCGCAACGGGGCAACGGACCCAGAATTTCTGGGCGGCTTGTTGGAGTTTCTGATGATGGACGACGCGTGGGTCATCTCATTTTGTGACAGTATTTCGATGCCTTATGAACGTTTGATGGAGGCACGCCAGTCATTGCCGGGCGGTGAACAGGTGCATTGGACATGACCGATTGGCAGGGTTTGATCTTTGATAAAGATGGTACGTTGTTTGAATTTTCAGCCACGTGGGAGGCATGGGCACAAGCGTTCCTATTGCGCCTTACTGATGGAGATCGCGCGGCCGCGACCATTATTGGCAAAGATATTGGTTTTGACATTACCACACGTAAGTTTTCATCCGACAGTGTCGCAATCGCGGGCACGCCGGATGAAATAGGGCAGGCATTGGCGCCACATTTTCCAGACCTGAGCCACAGTGCGATGTTGGAAATGTTGAACGAGGAGGCAACAATGGCCCCTCAGGTCGAAGCAATTCCGTTGATCCCTTATCTAACATCTTTGCGGGATGCGGGCTTGAAACTGGGCGTCGCGACCAATGATTCCGAAGCGCCCGCGCTTGCCCATCTGGGTAGTGCCAATGTCGTTGGATTGTTTGACTTCATCGCAGGTTTTGACAGTGGATATGGTGCCAAACCCGCTGCTGGTCAGTTGAAAGCGTTTTGTGCCCAGACCGGATGTGATCCTGCCCGCGTAGCAATGGTGGGCGACAGTACACATGATTTGATGGCAGGTGCCGCTGCGGGAATGCGCTGTATTGCTGTCCTGACAGGCATGGCGACACGAGAGACGTTGGCCCCTTACGCCGATGTTGTATTGCCTGACATCGGTCATATCCCTGACTGGCTGAACGAAAACTGACCCTTTAAGCACGTTAAGCGACAAAAGCTGTCGTTAACGTGCTGGCCAATGACCATATGGTTGCGTTTGGATGAGGTATCATCAAACGGGGGATTGTCGCATGGCTGAAGGTTCGAAACGCAGAACACGTGGTGGTGGTCGCGCAGGCGCCGCCGCCCGTCGGGGCCGTGCTGTTATTGAACAGATGCCATGGAACCCGCCTATGTTGGTGGATCGCCCTGTTGAACCTTTGAATGAAGACGGGGTTGCTGCCATCCATGAAGGCGCGATGCGTATCCTTGAAGAGATCGGGATCGAATTTTTACATCCCGAAGCGGTGGCAATCCTGAAGCAAGCAGGATGTACCGTCAAAGGTACGAACGTGCGCATGGGCCGTGATTTTGTGATGGAGATGGTGGGCAAGGCCCCAAGTTCTTTCACCCTAACTCCGCGCGACCCTGATCGCCAGATCACCATCGGGGGTAACCACATCAACTTTGGTAATGTCTCATCCCCACCAAGCTATTGGGACATGTCGATTGGTACCAAAGTGTCGGGCACCCGTGAGATGTGTCAGAACCTTTTGAAGCTGACCCAGTATTTCAACTGCATCCACTTTGCGGGCGGCTATCCTGTGGAACCTGTCGATGTACATGCTAGCGTGCGCCATCTCGATGTATTGTACGATAAACTGACCATCACCGACAAAGTCATGCATGCCTATTCCTTGGGGAAAGAACGGGTGGAGGACGTGGTCGAGATGATCCGTATCGCGGGTGGTCATACTCACGAGGAATTTGACGCCAGCCCCAAGATGTACACCAACATCAACTCTACCTCGCCGTTAAAGCATGACTATCCGATGATGGACGGCTGGATGCGCCTTGCGCGTCGTGGTCAGGCGCTTGTGGTGACGCCGTTCACCCTTGCGGGGGCAATGGCCCCTGTCACGATGTCAGGCGCTGTGGCGCAGTCGCTGGCTGAGGGCCTGTGCGCGATTGCATTGGCGCAATACATCAACCCCGGTGTCGCTTGTGCCATTGGGACGTTTACATCCAACGTGGATATGAAGTCTGGCGCCCCAGCATTTGGAACACCTGAATACATGCGGGCGACCCAGATGACGGGCCAGATGGCGCGGTTCTATGGCTTGCCGATGCGGTCTTCCGGTGTGTGCGCCGCCAATGTGCCGGACGGGCAGGCGATGTGGGAAACATCTAATAGCCTGTGGGCGGCTGTGCAGTCTGGGACCAATATGGTTTACCACGCTGCTGGTTGGCTTGAGGGCGGTCTTATCGCGAGCCCTGAAAAGTTCATCATGGACTGCGAAGTACTGCAGCAAATTCAGCGCTACCTTGATCCCAAGATTTGGGCGACCGAGGTGGATGACATTGCCTTGGATGCAATCAAATCGGTGGGCAATGACGGCCACTTTTTTGGCATTCAACACACGCAAGATCGCTATACGACTGCGTTTTACCAACCTTTCCTAAGTGACTGGAAAAACTACGAAGGTTGGGAAGTCGCAGGCGGTGTTTGGACGCCAGAACGGGCGCATGGGATATTCAAAGAAATCATCGCAAACTTCGAAGAACCACCGATGGATCCCGCTATTCGCGAAGAATTGGCTGCCTTTGTCGCGCGGCGCAAAGAAGAGGGCGGTGCGCCGACCGATTTTTAACCCAGCAGCCTATATTTAATTAAGATTTTCCGTGTCTCTTTTGTGTTGGGGGAATGTTAAGAGATACCAGTGCATCGTGCCCATGGGATTGGGAACGAGGCAACAATGCATGGGCTAACAAATCGCGCGATACAGTGCTTTGTCATTGATACCTATGGGGTTGATCGCTGGACTGAATGTGCGCGGGTCGCGGACATCGGGTTTTCTGATTTCGAAACGTTGTTGATCTACGACAACGACCTGACCAATGAAATCCTGGACACGGCGAGCGCTGTTTTACACAGGCCGCGGTTTGAACTGATGGAAGACCTTGGTACCTATCTGATGTCACATCCCAACACCGAAAGCTTGCGGCGGTTGCTGCGCTTTGGCGGGGATACATTCATAGAGTTTCTGCATTCATTGGACGAATTGCCTGATCGTGCGCGACTGGCGGTATCAGATTTGATTTTACCAGAACTGGATTTACGCGACCAAACAGCAACGCAATATTCCCTGGCTTGTCGCAGCCCGATAGCGGGTTCAGGGCATGTGTTCATCGGCATTTTGCGGGCAATGGCGGATGATTATGGCGCATTGGTTATGCTGGAACATCTTGGTGCGTCTCAAGGGATCGAAACCATTTCAATTTCTTTGGTCGCCAGCGAGTTTGCGACTGGGCGGCGGTTTGATCTGGGGTGCAGGGATGACTGACATTCTATCTGATAGAACAGGGGCTGAAGCCACGCCTTGCGACATGGCTGCCATTTTTGATGTGCTTTGCCCGATGCACCTTGTTCTGAACAAAACGGGTCATATTATTCACGTTGGCCCAACGCTTGAGAAAATCAGGCATAAAGGTGATTGGCTAGGCAAACGGTTCCTTGAAATTTTCGCATTAAAGCGTCCACGTTCTGTCAATTCTGCGAAGGAATTGATGGGGGTTGCGGGTTCCAAATTACACCTCCAGCTGCGTGACCCTCCGACCACCAACCTTAAGGGCGTGTTGGTGCCCAGTTGTGTGGATGGACAGCAGATTGTGAACCTGTCTTTTGGCATTTCAGCAGTTGAGGCGGTCCAAGTCTATGATCTGACCAGTACCGATTTTGCCCCCACTGATTTGACCGTGGAGATGCTGTATCTGGTCGAAGCAAAATCCGCTGCGATGGAAGCCTCGCGCAAATTGAACCAGCGGCTTCAGGGGGCGATGATCGCGGCAGAAGAACAGGCGTTTACGGACACATTGACGGGGCTCAAGAATCGGCGTGCCTTTGACGTGATCATTGAACGTCATTTGGAAACAGGCAGTCCGTTCGCATTGATGCAAATTGATCTAGATTTTTTCAAGATGGTGAATGATTCACACGGCCATGCTGCAGGCGATTATGTGTTGCAAATGGTCTCTCGAATAATGATCGCAGAAACCCGTGTTACGGATACGATGGCGCGTTTGGGCGGGGACGAGTTTGTTATTTTGTTTCCAGACCTCAGCGATATTGCTGTTCTGAAAAGGATCGGGAACCGCATAATTTCACAGCTCGAATATCCAATCCTGTTTCAGGAAAATGTGTGTAGAATTTCAGCCAGCATTGGGACGGTGTTCAAGACCTCGAACCGCCTTGCAACAGCCAAGCAACTTTATGAAGAAGCGGATCTTGCGCTTTATGCATCCAAACGGGTAGGGCGTGCGCGTCAAACATTTTATCATGAAGGACTGATGCCGTCATCAGGTGCATAATCCCCACCATCCCTTATCTGATCAAAGGGATGGTGGTATTTTACTATTCTGCGGGCACCAATCCTGCGACGTTTCGATTTGCCCGCCGTTCTCCCAGTATCAACATGGCAGGTGTCACGACCAATGTCAGCACGGTCGCCACGACCAATCCACCTGCGATGGCGGATGACAGCTCCGTCCACATCTGGGTCGATGGCGCGCCGTAAACGATTTCTCTGGAGAAGAAATTTAGGTTCACGCCAATGACCATCGGCATCAGCCCAAGTGCGGTGGTCAGGGAGGTCAACATTACAGGGCGCAAACGCTGTGCGCCCGTACGCAAGGCGGCCTCAAGCGGGGATTGGCCTGAACGTTTGAGCGCATTGTAGGTGTCGATCAAAACGATGTTGTTGTTCACCACGATGCCAGCCAAGGCGATCACGCCGATGCCCCCCATCACGATCCCAAAGGCACGGCCCGTGACCAGCAACCCCAGCAAGACACCTGCGATTGAGAACACGATTGCACTCATTACGATGAATGCTTGGTAGAAATTGTTGAATTGGATCACGAGGATCACAAACATCATAAAGATCGCCGCCCCAAAGGCGCTCACCAAGAAGATCATGCTTTCGGCCTGATCCTCTGCCTCACCGCCAAAACTGAATTCAACGCCATCAGGCAATTCCGCTTCATTCAGCGCTTGGGTCAAAAGGGTGATTTGATCGTTGACCAAGACATCAGGGGCCACATTGGCCTCAATCGTTGTCACCCGTTTTGAATCGATACGGCGAATAACGCCGGTGCGTTCAGACGGGGCGAAGGTCACGAAGTTAGAAATGGGGACTAGGCCAGACGACGTAGGCACACGAAGACCAGCAAGTTCGGACAATGAGCGTTCTTCACGCGGGAAACGCACCCTGATATCAAGTGATCCGTCAATGTCATCGGGTCGATAATCCGCAACTGTGATCCCTTGGGTCAGCAGTTGAACGGCTTGTCCCAGCAGGCTGACATCTGCGCCAAAACGTGCGGCTTCGGCGCGGTTCACAAGGATCGAAACCTCAACCCCCGGCACAGGCCGCGTGTCGGTGACGTCGGTAAAGCCACCGATTTCGTCCATAATATCGCGAATGACTTGCACGGATTGTGCCTGCACTTCGGGATTGCGGGCCTTTACCTTTAGGTTCACAGGCTTGCCATCCGCGGGTCCACCGCTTTCGGTTTGTACCTGTACATCGATCCCTGCGATGTCAGCCACGCTTTTGCGAATATCAACGCCAAGGTCGGCCGCTGTGCGCCGCGTGTTCCAAGGTGTCAATTCCAACT
>JAGSGK010000152.1 GCA_023955215.1 Paracoccaceae bacterium | reverse complement strand
TCCATCGCCGACTGCATGTTTGCCCCTGTCGCCGCACGCATCATCGGCTATGACCTGCCTGTATCCGCAGCGGCCCGCGCCTACTGCATGCTCACTATCAACGATCCGCAATTCAAAGCATGGCGCGCCGAAGGCCTGAAAACCATCTACGATCCCTTCCCTTATGACATGGGCGTGCCGCTAGAACCGTGGCCCGTTTCCTAAGGCATCAACGCAGACGTTAACCAATCATCAATCCCCCTTCGCTAGCCATTAACCACAATGGACGGATGACGGAGGGGGATCATGATTACACGTGCCTACACCGTCGCGTTTCAAGGGATCGAAGCACGCCAAGTCGAAGTGCAATGCGCCGTGACCGCAGGCCTGCCCGCCTTTTCAATTGTGGGGCTACCGGACAAGGCAGTGTCAGAGGCGCGCGACCGCGTACGCACCGCCCTTAGTGCTATGGCAATCGCACTGCCCTCAAAACGGATCACGATCAACCTATCGCCTGCGAACCTTCCCAAAGTCGGATCGCATTTTGATCTACCCATCGCGGTTGCCCTTCTCTGCGCCCTAGAAATCATCCCACCCGATGTCGCCGAAACCCACGTGGCTTTTGGTGAACTCTCCCTTGATGGCACGTTGGTTCCCGTGATCGGTGCCCTGCCCGCAGCAATGGCCGCCGCTGAACAAAATCGGGGCGTATTGTGTCCGCTTGAATCTGGGGCCGAAGCCGCATGGGTCGGCAACGCCCAAGTCATCGCCGCCGCAACCTTGGGCGATGTGGTGCGCCACTTTACCGGCCAATCACCGATCAAACCCTCCGAACCGGGCGAAGTTACGCAAGTCCACAGCTCCAAAGACCTCATGGACGTCAAAGGCCAAGAACGTGCCAAACGCGCGCTTGAGATTGCCGCCGCTGGACGGCACCACTTGATGATGGTCGGGACACCCGGTTCAGGAAAATCCATGTTGGCCGCACGTCTCCCCGGTATCTTGCCACCTCTATCCGCGACTGAGGCGTTGGAAACGTCGATGATCCACTCCCTTGCGGGACTGCTCAGCGCGGGTGGGATTTCTAAATCGCGTCCCTTTCGCGAACCCCATCACACAGCCTCCATGGCCGCGATCATTGGGGGCGGCCGCAATGCCAAACCGGGCGAGGTGTCATTGGCCCACAATGGCGTGTTGTTTATGGACGAGTTCCCCGAATTTCCACGCACAGTGTTAGAGACGCTAAGGCAACCGATTGAAACAGGTGAGGTGATGATCGCGCGCGCCAATGCCCACGTAAAATACCCCTGCAAGTTCATGCTGATCGCTGCCGCCAATCCCTGCAAATGCGGGTACCTGACGGATGCATCGCGGGCCTGTGGGCGGGCACCAAACTGTGGAGAGGATTATATGGGCCGTATCTCTGGTCCACTGATGGACCGGTTCGATCTGCGCGTGGATGTTCCACCCGTTGCCTACACCGATCTGGATTTACCAACCGGCGGAGAGAATTCCCAAACTGTGCGCCAAAGGGTCGTTACAGCCCGCGCGGTGCAACAGGTCCGATACGGCGATAAGCCAGACATGCGCAGCAATGCCGATGCCGCAGGCGAGGCCTTGTCAGAGTTCGCAACACCCACGCCTGATGCCCGTGAGCTGCTGATGCGCGCCGCCGAACAATTTAAACTGTCCGCGCGGGGCTATCACCGCGTGCTGCGCGTGGCCCGTACCATCGCGGACTTGGATGGGTTAGATGACATCCAAAAACCCCACATCGCCGAAGCGATCAGCTTTCGTCTGCCCACCCAACTCGACGGTTGATCCATCCCGCCAAACCATCCAGCGTCGTACGCGCCTCTGGCAGCACGTTGTGGAACATCGGCCAAACATGGGGCAGATCGCGTTCGATATGCATCTGAACATCGACGCCTTGCTTTGACATATTCGCCGCCAATCGACGGGTGTCATCCAACAAAATTTCAGTATCACCAACGGTCAACCAAACGGACGGCGCACCGGTAAAGTCTGCAAAAACGGGGCTGACCAAGGGATCAGCAGGATCCGTTCCATCCAAATACAGCGTGGCCATTTCAGAGGCACGATCTGCTGGTAAAATCACATCAGCATCGGCATTCACTTGAAAGCTTGCACCGCTAAAGGTCAGATCGGTCAAAGGCGAAAACGCAAAAACGCCAGCAGGTAAATCAACCGCGTCTTGCAGCAGTTGCGCTAACAACGCCAAGACCAAATTACCGCCTGCACTATCACCACCGATAATGACCTGTGAGCTGCGATAGCCCTGCGCCAACAGATCATCATACGCCGCACGCAATGTGTTCAATGACGCTGGAAACACATTCTCAGGAGACAGTGGATACACAGGCAAGAGCGCCTCGCACCCCACCCGTTTGGCCAGTTGGGCCACCATCGCTGAATGCGTCTTTGGGCTGCCAAAAACATGGCCGCCACCGTGGCAATAAAAGATCACTTTTTCCGCATCCAAACCCTCGCCACCAATGCGCAAAGCAGCGGCACCACCAAGGTCGAACCATTCCATTTCGGTCCCGCGCGGGGCGTGAAACAGGATTTTTGACTTGAACTCAAAGGCGCGGCGCAGGCTGCTTGGCCCCTTTGCATTCGCCATCTGACGTTTCTCAATCAGACGCAACAAAGGGTTCAAAAGTGACTTTTGCCAGCTCATTTGCGTTTGGCCTCAATCGCGTCCCAAATTTTGCCGGCGATGTTCACGCCGTCAAAACGTTCCAATTCTTGGATGCCTGTCGGGGAGGTTACATTAATCTCTGTTAGGTATTCCCCGATCACGTCGATTCCTACAAACACCTGACCCTTTTCTTTCAAAAGCGGGCCAATGCGTGCGCAGATTTCTAGGTCGCGATCAGTCAGCCCTACCTTCTCAGGACGGCCACCCACGTGCATGTTGGAACGGGTTTCACCTTTGGCTGGGACACGGTTGATCGCGCCAACACATTCCCCGTCCACAAGGATCACGCGCTTGTCGCCCTTGGACACTGCGGGCAAGAACTTTTGCACAATCAATGGCTCACGGGAAAACCCTGTGAACATTTCAAATAGACTGCTCAGGTTGCGATCCTCTTTGTTCAAAAGGAAAACACCCGCGCCGCCGTTGCCATACAGCGGCTTCACAATCACATCGCCATGTTTGTCTTTGAATGCTTTGATCGTTTCCAGATCGCGCGACACCGTCGTTGGTGGCGTCAGATCAGGGAAATCCAAGACCATCAATTTCTCAGGATAGTTGCGCACCCAAAACGGATCATTCACAACCAAAGTGCCCGGGGCCAAACGGTCCAGCAAATGGGTCGAAGTGATGTAGTGCATGTCAAACGGTGGATCCTGACGCAGCCAAACCACATCGAAATCAGCCAAATCGACCTCAATCATTGGGCCCAATTCAACATGATCCCCCTGAACACGTTTTACGGTAAAGTCATGACCGCGCGCTGTGATGCGCCCCTCTTGATACGCCAGATAATCCGGCCCGTAAAAGAACAAGGTATGACCCCGCGCCTGTGCTTCTTCGGCTAGGCGAAAGCTGCTGTCGGCGTTGATATCGACATCGCCGATCGGGTCCATTTGGAATGCGATTTTCATAGGGCACCTCTAAATACTGTTACCCATTAGATGGCGCAGCTTGCCCTTAGGTGCAATGGGTCAGCCGTGACCGAATGCGTTTTCGATGATACTAACCTCGCCCAGCGCATTAACAAGAGCGATATCAAACCGAACATCCGTAAGGGACCCATTGGGCATTTGGCCCAAATATTCCTCTGCACTGGCATACAGACGTTTCATTTGGCGCGGACTAACGCGCGCTGCTGCGCGGTCAAAATCACTGCTTTGCTTCACTTCGACAAACACCAATCCATCGCCATCATGTACGATCAAATCAATCTCACCGCGTTTGCCACGCCAACGGCGCTGCGCGATTGGAAAACCACGGCGTTCGTAATCTGTTGAAATGCGTTCTTCTGCCGATAACCCCGCGTGATACGACATCGCACCACGATTGCGACGGGTTTCAGCGGTTGTGTCCATCAGTCATCTTTTCCAATGTTCAACGCCAATTGATATACCTGTCGGCGTGGTTTGCCATGCGCTTGGGACACGGCATCGACAGCATCTCGCATCGACATCGTCTCAAGCGCTTCTCTCAGGACCACGTCTAAATCAACTTCATTAAGAGTCGTTAAATCCCCACGATCAATCAGCAGAACAATCTCGCCCTTAACATTGCCTGTGCTGTAAGATTCGGCCAACTCGTCCAAGGTTCCGCGCCGCAGTTCCTCAAATTTTTTGGTCAATTCACGACAAACCACGGCTTTGCGCGTTCCGCCCAATACCTCTGCTGCATCCCTAAGCGTTGCACCAATTCGTTTTGGTGATTCGTAAAATGCCAAGGTCGCGCGGATTTCGGCCAACCCTTCCAACGCTTTGCGTCGCGCATTTGTCGCATTGGGCAAGAATCCTGCAAAGTGGAAGGCATCCGTTGGCAGCCCCGCCAAAACCAGCGCCGTCAGCACCGCTGAGGGTCCCGGCGCACAGGTTTGCATGACGTCTTGGGCCACAGCCGCGCGTGACAATTCAAACCCCGGATCCGCGATCAAAGGCATCCCAGCCTCAGAGGCATAAGCCACTGATTTTCCCTTGTTAGTAGCGTCCAATAACCCAGAGACGACCTTGTCTGCAGAGTGATCATGCATCGCAATGATGCGCCGTCCATCAAGGGGAACACCGTGAATATCCATCAAACGGCGTAGGCTTCTGGTGTCTTCTGCCGCCAAAACATCCGCAGATGCCAACACGTCTAATGCACGCAATGTGATGTCGCGGGCCGTGCCGATTGGGACACCCACGAAATATATTCCGGGTGCAAGGGGAACCTTTTGGAAATTCAAAGCTGGACCCGCCTTTCATGACGTTTATGATCGCATAAAATCACGCCGCTCGAACAAGTGGCGCACTTAGGGAGTATCTGCACCAATGTTCGCGCTTTTCCAATCCGCCCGCAAGTCACTGCGTCAGTTTCGTTTGCCTATTTTGGCACCTTTCTTCGCAATGGGTCTGGCCGCATGTGACCCGACCGCACTTTCAGGCATTGGAAACTCCGGTCCGTCCGTAGACACCAGCAAACCAATCGCCGTGGCGTTATTGGTTCCGCGTGGCTCTGGCTCTGCCAGCGATGACCTGCTGGCCCAAAGCCTTGAGAACGCTGCGCGCCTTGCCATGCGTGATCTGGGTGACGTGAAAATTGATCTGCGGGTTTACGGAACTGCAGGCAATGCACAAACCGCTGCAACCCAAGCCTCCCTCGCGGTGAGCGATGGTGCCCAAATTATCCTTGGTCCAGTTTACGCAGAAGCGGCAAATGCTGCGGCCGTGGCTGTTGCAGGTCAGAACGTGAATATCTTGTCCCTCTCAAACAACACCACCATTGCTGGTGGCACTGTGTTCGTGCTTGGCCAAACATTCCAAAACACTGCAAACCGCATGATTAGCTTTGCAAAGTCGCAAGGCAAAGATCGCATCGTTATTGCACACGCCAATGACGTTGCAGGCCAATTGGGCCGCAACGCGATCCAATCCGCAATCGCCTCAAATGGCGTAACATTGGCCGGTGCCGTGGATTACCCACTGTCCCAAGAAGGCGTTGTGGCCGCGATCCCACGGATCAAAGCAGCCGTCGATAGTGGTGGCGCAAACGCAGTCTTCATGACCTCACCATCCGCCTCTGCCCTGCCATTGCTGACACAGCTGTTGCCAGAAGCAGGCGTATCTCCGGCAACCACACAATTCATCGGCCTGACACGTTGGGATATTCCAGCACCAACACTGGACCTTCCGGGCGTTCAAGGTGGCTGGTTTGCCATGCCAGACCCTGCATCAACCGGTGCGTTCCGCTCACAGTATGACGCAGCCTACGGTGGGCAACCTCACCCAATTGGCAGCCTTGCCTTTGACGGCATGGCGGCAATCGGGGCGCTAATCAAAAGCGGCAAATCCAACCCATTGTCCACAGCCGCCATCACACAAGGCGCTGGGTTCAAAGGGGCAAACGGCGTCTTCCGCTTGTTGGCAGATGGCACAAACGAACGCGGCCTTGCCATCGCAACCATCCGCGACAAGAAAGTGGTCATTATCAACAATGCACCAACTGGCTTTAGCGGTGCTGGCTTCTAATGAGCGATACCTATGGACGGCCTCTTGCGCCGTCCGAAAATAAACCGCTGATTTGTGATCCTGAAGCCATCTTCCAAGAGGATGGCTTCATTGCTGCGTTCAAGCAGGCGCGCACAAACTCGGACCCCGCTGAGACACGTAAAGAGATCGTTGGATGGCTGCGCGAGGCCCAAGTTAAGGGGCGCGACAACATCGCAAAGGCGTTCCAAGCCAAGCCATTCAATTCGCGCCCAATGACACGGGCCTACACCTATCTAACCGACCATCTGGTTTGCGCCGCGCTTTATGTTGCGACAACGACGATAGACACCAAACCAACCGCCAAAGAACGCCTCTCGGTCATCGCCGTTGGCGGGTATGGGCGCGGTGAAATGGCGCCGGCGTCCGACGTTGATCTGCTATTCCTTACACCACGCCAAATCACCCCCTGGGCCGAAAGCGTGATCGAGACCATGCTGTATATGCTGTGGGATCTTAAGCTAAAGGTTGGGCACTCTTCACGCACCATCAGTGACTGCATCCAACTTGGGGCAGAGGATTACACCATTTGCACCGCCATGCTGGAACACCGTTTTGTCGTGGGCGACGTTGACCTTGGCGAAGAACTGGATCGCAAGCTCTGGTCTGATCTGTTCAAACCCAGCATGGGCCGCGCCTTTATTCAGGCAAAACTGGAAGAGCGCGACAAACGCCATGACAAACAGGGGCAACGCTATGTCGTTGAACCCAACGTGAAAGAGGGCAAAGGCGGGCTGCGTGATTTGCAATCCTTGTTCTGGATCGCGAAATTCATTCACCGTGTTCAAGACGCCGATGACCTTGTTGAAAAGGGCGTCTTCACATCCGAGGAATATGAAAGCTTTGTCGCCGCCAAAAATTTCCTTTGGGCGGTACGGGCGCACCTTCACCTGATCACCAAACGCGCGACCGAACAGCTAACCTTTGATATGCAAGTCATGGTCGCCGACGCCATGGGATACAAAGACACGGGCGGGCGGCGCGGCGTAGAAGTGTTCATGCAGGCCTATTTCCGCCATGCAACCGAGGTGGGCGATTTGACCCGCAT
>JAGSGK010000125.1 GCA_023955215.1 Paracoccaceae bacterium | reverse complement strand
TGTCACCGCTGATATTCAGCTGCGGTTTGACAGCCGCAATCCATGTGCCACGCAAACATTTCAGCGGGCCCGCTTATCATTCAACATACTTGGTTGTCGCAATGACGACCCTACAGATCCCCCGAACGCCAGATTGGCATCGGGGCAATCGGCGTCTGACTACCGCAACACCCCTTGCCCCCGCCCTTCGCACGCCCTACCTAAGGGGAGACGGGTTCTGCTCTCTCTGTGATCGGTTATACATTCCAGAGGCCTTAAGCAATTCCTCGGCCGCTGGCTCTGTTCGGACCCTGGTTCGATTACCTGGTGACCACCTGTACATACAGGTCCCCCGGAATACAGAACCAAGCGTTTGTAGTGGTTCCCGTCACTTACCCTACAGTATCAGCCGCCCACGGCATTGCGCACCATTTGCCAATATTGGTCCTGCACTTCGTTTAGGCTAAGGCGGCCTTCGCTACGAAACCATGTGTTCACACCCGTTAGCATCGCGATCACTGCAAATGTTGCGATCTTTGCATCCTTAACAGTCCAAGCGCCGCTTGCTTGCCCTGCGATCAGAATGTTCTGAAGGCGGTTTTCGTATTGGCCACGCAGGTCTTCGATCAAGGCAAAATTTTCAGGCGTCAGATTACGCAGCTCCATATAGGCGATAAACACTGCCTCGGGCCGCTCATGATGGAAGGCGATGTGAAAACGGACGAACTGCTCTAACATTTCCAACGGCTGCGCTGCATCCTCATCAGGCAAAGCTGCCAACAATTCGGTCATATGGGACTGCATCAGATCAAACAGCAGGCTTTGTTTATCGGGTGTATAATTATACAGCGCCCCGGCCTGCACACCGACCTCGCTGGCAATTTGGCGCATGGAAACAGCGGCAAACCCGTGCTTGGCAAACAGCTCAAGCGCGGCGGTGCGTATTTTAGGGCCTGTGATGCCCGAGTGTGATCCTGTTGTACGTGCCATACCCCAATGTTATATGAACAAGCGTTCAGAACCAAGCACCGCTTGCGCCAAACCTTTGGCTGGTGCATCAAGCGTACAACAGTTGGAAAAAGACATGCGCTTGATTGCTTTCATTTTACCCTTAGCCCTGATGGCCTGCACTCAGTTTCCTGAGTTGGACGGTGTTGTTTCAGATGCTGGAAAAGATGCGAAATACCCAAAACTGCGTCCCATCAATACATTGTTGGCCCAAACCGCCTCAACAGGACCATCTGCTGAAGAAACGATCAGCACCATGGATGCGCGTATTGCAGCCTTGCAAAACCGCGCAGCCGCCTTGCAAGGCGCAGTTGTGGATCAGGACACACAAAATCGCATGCAAAACGGCGTGAACTAAGGCTTTTCTCGCGTTGCATGGAAGCCGTAAAACCGCTACATCGCGCCAAACGACCAATCATCCAAAAGGACCCAAACTATGTCACAGCCTCTTCGTCTTGGTATTGCCGGCTTGGGAACTGTTGGAGTTGGGGTTGTTAAAATCATCCGCAAGCAAGCGGCTCTTTTACAGGCCCGCACGGGTCGTGAGATCACAATCAGCGCCGTAAGCGCGCGCAGCAAAGGCCGCGATCGCGGTGTGGCGCTTGATAGCTATGCATGGGAAGACGATCCTGTTGCATTGGCAAAGCGTGAAGATGTTGATGTTTTTGTTGAACTTATGGGCGGTGCCGATGGCCCGGCCAAAGCCGCGACTGAGGCAGCCATCGCTACGGGCAAACACGTGATCACCGCGAACAAAGCTATGCTTGCAATGCACGGTCACGCGCTCGCGCAAGCGGCTGAAGCCAAAGGCGTCTCACTGCGTTATGAAGCTGCTGTAGCGGGTGGCATTCCTGTGATCAAAGCGCTGACCGAGGGTCTGGCTGGTAATGAGATCACCCGCATCATGGGTGTGATGAACGGGTCGTGTAACTATATCCTGACCCGCATGGAAGATTCAGGCCTTAGCTATCAAGAAATTTTCGCTGAGGCCGATGGCCTTGGCTATCTCGAAGCAGATCCACAACTGGATGTTGGCGGCATTGATGCGGCCCATAAACTTGCGATCCTCAGTTCGATCGCCTTTGGCACCAAAGTCGATTTTGACGCCATTGTTCTTGAGGGCATCGAACGCGTCAGCATCGAAGATATCAAAGCAGCAGCCGACATGGGCTATAAGATCAAGTTGCTGGGCGTGACCCAGATGACAGGTCGTGGCCTAGAGCAACGCATGCAGCCGTGCCTTGTGCCAACCAGCTCTCCTTTGGGACAGTTGCAGGGCGGCACAAACATGATCGTTATTGAAGGCGATGCGATTGAACAAGTTGTCTTGCGCGGCCCCGGTGCTGGCATGGGCCCAACAGCCAGTGCTGTGATGGGTGACGTCTGTGACATCGCACGCGGTTTCCATCTGCCGGTCTTTGGACAGCCTGTGGAAATGCTGGTTGAAAGCAAGCCTGCGAAATCGACAATGCCAGCCCCTTACTATCTGCGCATGGGCGTGGTGGATAAGCCTGGTGCGATGGCAAAGATCGCTACTGTTTTGGGCGAGGCTGGGATCAGTATCGACCGCATGCGCCAATACGGCCATGCTGAAACATCTGCCCCAGTTCTCATCGTGACGCACAAAGTTTCCAGCGCAGCCATTGAAGCTGCTTTGGAAGCGATGGAAAGCACAGGCGTTTTGGCCTCTGCCCCCGTTGCGCTTCGCATTGAAGAAGTTTGAGGGCATACTCCCCCAAACATGACTGCTTTTGCCTGACGTATCTGTGGATGCCTCCGGCGGGAGTTTATTTTGTAAGATGAACGGGGGATTGCGTGTCATTTCTGGGGGTTGAGCATTCACTAAATGGACGCCGTTGGGTTGGTCCTGCAATCGAAGTTGACCGCGCCGCCGAGGCGATTGCCCAGCAGACTGACCTGCCCCGCCCTGTGGCCCAAGTGTTAGCCCGTCGCGGCGTTGCCCCTCAGGAAGCTGCTACGTTTCTTGCCCCCTCGTTGCGTGAACTCTTACCTGATCCGCGATCTTTGCATGACATGGAAAAGGCAGCAACGCGATTTTTGGCAGCCGTTTCATCCCGTCAACGCATTGCTATTTTTGCAGATTATGATGTTGATGGCGGCAGTTCTGCTGCGTTATTGATTGTTTGGCTGCGGTCTTTGGGTTTGCAAGCCACCCTATATATCCCCGATCGCATTGATGAAGGCTATGGCCCCAATGATGAGGCAATGTCTGCCCTTGCCCGCGCCCATGACCTGATCATTTGTGTAGATTGCGGTACACTTTCGCACGGTCCTATTGCTGCTGCAATTGGCGCGGATGTCATTGTGCTTGATCACCACTTGGGTGGTGAAACACTGCCGGATGCATTGGCCATTGTGAACCCCAACCGCCAAGATGAAGACGGGGCATTGGCCCATCTATGTGCGGCCGGTGTTGTGTTCTTGATGTTGGTCGAAGCGGGTCGTCAGATGCGCGGCGCAGGCCAGCAAGGCCCTGATTTGATGTCCTTGCTGGATTTGGTCGCTTTGGCCACAGTTGCCGACGTTGCCCCACTGATCGGTGTGAACCGCGCGTTTGTACGCCAAGGCCTACGTTTAATGGCGCGGCGCGATCGCCCCGGCATCGCAGCCCTTGCAGATGTGTCACGTATGGATACGACCCCATCTTCTTATCACCTTGGGTTTCTTTTAGGTCCCCGCGTGAATGCAGGTGGTCGCATTGGCCAAGCGGATCTGGGCGCACGCTTATTGGCCTGCGACACCGAGCACGAGGCAGCAGCTATGGCCGAACGCCTTGATCAGTTGAACACCGAACGCCGTGATATCGAGGCTACTGTTCGGGCTGCTGCGATAGAACAGGCTGAGGAACGCGGGTTTGATCGCCCATTGGTTTGGGCCTCTGGCGAGGGATGGCATCCAGGTGTGGTGGGTATTGTTGCCTCGCGTCTGAAAGAAAATTCAAACCGTCCCTCAATTGTTATCGGCTTTGAGGACGGAATCGGCAAAGGTTCAGGGCGTTCTGTTTCTGGAATCGATCTGGGTGCACCCATTCAACGCCTCGCAAATGAAGGCCTGTTGATCAAAGGTGGCGGCCACAAAATGGCGGCGGGTTTGACAGTGGCCGAAGACAAGCTTGAGGCAGCCATGGAGCGCCTTTCCGAGCTGTTGGACAAACAAGGTGCCGGACAGATCGGTGCCGCTGATTTGCGCCTAGACGGTGCGATGATGCCAATGGCGGCCACTGTCGAGTTGGCAGAGCAAATTGAACAGGCCGGTCCCTTTGGTGCAGGTGCCCCCGGTCCTCGCTATGCCTTTGCAGACATGCAGATTTTCTTTGCCAAGCGGGTTGGCGAGAACCACCTTAAGTTGACCTTTGGCGACACCGAGGGTGGACGCATGGAAGCAATAGCATTTGGTGCATTTGATACGGATATGGGTCCCGCACTTGAGCAACATGGCGGTGCGCGTTTCCACCTTGCGGGGCGATTGGACATCAATACTTTCCGTGGACGTCAAACGATTCAGCTTAGGTTGGAAGACGCCGCACCCGCTTGATAAAAAAAACCGCAATTTTGTGTTTTTTCCACTTGCGCAGTTCGCCTCCTTTCCCTAAGTAACGCCTCACCACAGCGGCCCGTTCGTCTATCGGTTAGGACATCTGGTTTTCAACCAGGAAAGAGGGGTTCAACTCCCCTACGGGCTGCCATGGTACCTCCCACCTTATTACAAATATTTGGTACACCTCGGTGCGATCTATTGTTTGATCGCGTGAACACACTGGTTCTGAAAGAGGATCGCCACCACAGTTTGTTCAGTTCAAACTGAACAAACCTGAACATCGCCGTCGCAAGACCTATGTGACCCTCACAGCAAGGGAAGTATTATGTCCAACGATCCAGACATCGACACGATCAGAAGCGATTTCATTGAAAAAACCGGCCTAATCTCCCAATCCGAAGGGTTGCCGCGGATTGCTGGCCGCATATTTGGCATGTTGATATTTGATGGACAGGCAGTCGCATTTGCCGATCTTGCGACAAAGCTGGAAGTCAGCCGCGCCAGTGTCAGCAGCAGCATTCGCCTGCTTGAAGAACGTGGACTGATCAAACGCATGACCAAATCCGGTGACCGTCAGGACTATTTCCGCCTCGCCACTGACCCTTACGCCACGATGCTGCAAGGCCTGCAAAAAAGAACACAGGCCAACCGCGATGAAATTGCAGAAACGATTCAATCACTGCCCGCCAATTCTGAGGCAGCAGATCGCCTGAATGAATACGCCAAATTTCACGAATCAAAGAGCGCTGCGATCATTGTCGCGTTGGAAACCATCCGCGCCGCAGCCCCCACATCATCCGAGCCACAAAATGCCGTCTTGAAGGAACACCAAAATGACTAAGACCAAAGCAAAAAAGACGAGACCACTGTGGCGAAACCGGTAGCCAAAGCGAAATCGGCGGCTGCGATAAAAATACCTGCAGCCAAAAAAGCCGCCCAACAAACTATACCCACACCGTTGATCTTTACGTCTGATAAAGGCGCATCCGGTTCCATGTGGATGGCGGCGTTTTTGGTGATCGCGATTGTGGGCTGGATGGGCAGCGGATTTGTCCTGCCTTCCGAGGATGAAGAAGAACCCGTTATTGTCCGCGCAGATGTGCAGCCCGTTGCCGTAGCCGTCACAACCTCGGTCGCCGAAACTGTCACACAGTTTTATCAGGCCGAAGGTCAGGCCCAGCCAGATCGCGATACAAACGTACGCGCCGAAATCTCGGGCGATATCGCAGAGGTATTGGTATCCAAGGGCCAAGACATTGAAGCAGGAGCCGTCATCGCCCGCTTTGATGCAACCAACAATGACGCTGAAGCCAACCGCGCGGCCCAACAGTTGGCCCAAGCCCAGCGTGAATTTGACAATGCAGAACAGTTGCTAGCGCGCGGTGTTTCCACCGCTGATCGCGTATCACAGGCGCGTGCCGCCCTTGCCGCCGCTCAGGCGCAAGTGACTGAAGTGGAACAGGACGCCAAGGCGCTAACGATTACAGCTCCTTTTGCGGGTCGCATAGAAACCCTGAACATCGATGAGGGTGAGTTTATATCTGCTGGCAGCGAAGTGGGGCGCATTGTCGACATCACGCCGCTGACAGTCGCCATTCAGGTGCCACAACAATCCCTGACCCGTTTGGCCATCGGTCAAACCGCAACCGTCCGCTTTATTACGGGCGAAGAACGTACTGGGACGCTCACCTTTGTTGGCACTTCTGCTGCTGCTGAAACGCGCACGTTCTTGGCCGAGGTAGAGGTGGCTAATGATGATCGCGCAATCCCTGCAGGTATATCAGCCGAAGTTGTAATCCCAACTGGGGATGCGACAGCCCACTTCCTGTCACCCTCAATCGTCTCTTTAAACACCGAAGGAACACTGGGCGTCAAAACGGTGGATGCTGACAACATCGTGGCGTTTTATCCTATCCAGATGGTCAAGGCACAGATCGACGGCATCTGGGTCACTGGCCTTCCAGAGACTGTGGATGTGATCACTGTGGGCCAAGGATACGTTAACAAGGGCGAAATTGTTGCCCCATCCCCTGCGGAGCCGAAATAATGGACAGCATAATCAACGGCGCATTCTCGCGGACCCGTGTTGTCGTCATGGCCCTCATGCTGGTTCTTGGCATCGGCGCTTACGCATATTCCACCATTCCTAAAGAGGCCAACCCTGAAATCCCGCTGCCACTTTTTTATGTGTCTACCAGTTTGGACGGCATCAGCCCAACGGATGCAGAGCGTCTGCTGTTGGAACCGATGGAGACTGAATTCTCATCCATTTCAGGATTGGATAGCATGAATTCGGACGCCGCCGAAGGGTTCGCCAGTATCCAATTGGAGTTTGCACCTGGTGGCGACAATCAAGAGGCGCTGGACAAGGTACGCGAAACTGCAGACCGCGCCCAAGGCGACCTGCCTGATGATGCCCGTGATATTACGATCACCGAAATCAACACCGCCCTTTTCCCGATCCTAAACGTGATCCTGTCAGGCCCAGTACCTGAGCGAACATTAAACGCGCTGGCCGAAGACCTGCAAGACGAAATTGAAGGAATTGAGGGCGTTCTTGAGGCTGAAATTGGCGGACAGCGCTTTGAGTTTCTTGAGGTCCTGATCGACCCAACCGTTTTCCAAACCTATAACCTGTCCTTTGACGAACTGATTGGCCAAATCCAACGCAACAACCGCTTAATCGCGGCGGGTGCGATTGAAACTGGGTCAGGGCGCATCGTGTTGAAAGTACCGGGACTAATCGAAGACCTTGATGACGTAATGTCGATGCCTGTTAAGGTACGCGGCGATGCCGTTGTGACCTTTGGCGATGTCGCCACGATCCGCCGTACATTTGAAGACCCCAGCTCATTTGCGCGGATCAACGGCCAACCTGCTTTGGCCCTTGAGATCACCAAGCGTTCAGGCGCGAACATTATTGAAACCGTCGACGCCGTTCGCGCCGTTGTCGAAGATCTGCGGGTTGAATGGCCCGAGAGCATCAAAATCACCTATCTTCAGGACCAAAGCAAGCAGGTCAAAGACATGCTCAGCGACTTAGAGGCCAACGTGATCGCAGCCATCATTCTAGTGATGATCGTGATCGTTCTGGCCCTTGGCACACGCTCTGCGATCCTAGTGGGATTATCGATTCCTGGCGCATTCTTGGCTGGCGTCATCGCGCTTTGGCTGATGGGTTACACCATGAATATCGTTGTGTTGTTTTCCCTGATCCTTGTCGTTGGCATGCTGGTGGACGGTGCGATTGTGATCACCGAATTGGCTGACCGCAAACTGCAAGAAGGGCTGCCCCCGAAAGAGGCCTATGCCTTTGCCGCCAAACGCATGGCTTGGCCCATCATCGCCTCCACCGCCACCACCCTTAGCGTATTTATCCCCTTGCTGTTTTGGGCAGGTCTCATTGGTGAATTCATGAAGTTCCTACCAATCACCGTCCTGTTGACGCTGACCGCGTCATTGTTCATGGCACTGATCTTTATCCCTGTTGTCGGGGGGCTCATCGGCAAACGCCAACCCCAATCTGCCAAAGCAAAAGCAGCCCTTCATGCTGCTGAATTCGGCGACCCACGTGAAATGGGTGGCTTTACGGGGCGCTATGTCAAACTGTTGCAATGGGCCATCCTGCGCCCTGCCACGACGCTGTTGCTGGCCTTGGCTTTGCTGTTGGGTGGTTTCGGAATGTACGGGACCTTTGGCAAGGGCGTAACGTTCTTCCCATCAACAGAACCCGATTTCATGCAGGTGCAAGTGCGCGCACGCGACAACTTCTCGATCTTTGAACGCGACGCCTTGGTGCGCGCTGTTGAGAACCGCCTGTTGGGATACGACGAAATCGCCAGCATATACGC
>JAGSGK010000086.1 GCA_023955215.1 Paracoccaceae bacterium | reverse complement strand
TGATCACGTCAAACCCCTGACGGGCGCATGATGGGCAACTGATGATGTTCACACCGCGATGACGCAGCCCCAGTGATTTAAGGATTTCGTAACCGACTTTGACCTCTTCAACCGGATCAGCAGAAAGCGATACACGGATCGTATCCCCGATGCCCATCCAAAGCAGGTTGCCCATGCCAATGGCCGACTTGATTGTTCCAGAAGTCAGGCCACCCGCCTCAGTTATCCCAAGATGGATAGGTGCGTCTGTGGCCTCAGCCAACTGTTGGTAAGCCGCAGCCGCCATAAAGACGTCAGAAGCTTTGCAGCTGATCTTGAATTCATGGAAATCATTGTCTTGCAGGATTTTAATGTGGTTCAAACCACTTTCGACCATCGCATCAGGACATGGTTCGCCAAATTTCTCTAGCAGTTCTTTTTCCAAACTACCGGCATTCACACCAATACGGATAGAGCAATTATTGTCCTTCGCGGCCTTAATAACCTCTTTGATCCGTTTTTCGTCGCCGATGTTGCCTGGGTTGATCCGAAGGCATGCAGCCCCTGCTTCAGCGGCCTCAATCCCTCGTTTATAGTGGAAGTGAATATCGGCCACGATCGGCACAGGGCTTTCGCGACAAATTTCCTTCATCGCCGCGGCGCTTTCAGGATCAGGCACTGAAACACGTACAATATCGGCACCAGCCTCTGCCGCTGCAATGATCTGTTTGATCGTGGCAGAAGGATCAGTGGTCAGCGTGTTGGTCATCGTCTGTACTGTGATTGGGGCATCGCCACCAACTGGTACGTTACCAACCATGATCTGACGACTTTTACGACGGTAAATATTGCGCCAAGGACGGATGTGATTAAGCGACATGAGCAAATGACCTTTGCATAACGGAACATTACTTAGGAAATAGAATGCCCAAGGCCGCACCGCAACCGTTAGGGGCAGTATTAATTGTCACAGATATAGAGGAAGCGAAGAAAGGCTTAGTTGGCCTTACACGGAAGTGCCGCAAGTGGGTCAATCGCCGAAAGATCCGCAACCATACGACCCAATGTTGTTTCGCTGGTTACAGGTGCTGGTTCGTACAATGTAGCCAAGGCTGTTTGTTCCAGTGGTAGATTAGATGTCACGCTGCCGCGCGCGCCAACAGGACCGTAGCAATCGCCAGACATCGCGAAATAGATCGCACCACTTTCGCCAGTGCGCAGTGTTGCAGGCTCGACGGTGGCTGGCACGGTCCATGTGTCGCCTTTTTCCATCACGGCCTCATAGATCACAGTGCCCTCAGCAGACCGCACACGCACCCATGATGGATAGGCTGCAACCATTTGCAAAGCTGGTGCAGGACCTTCAACAACCTGTGGCACGGCAATACCGTTGGCCTCAGCCAAAGCACCGTTGATGCCAGCAATAAGGTTAACGTCTGTGTCGTTGAACACTGGCGCGGTGAAGCTGCCAATAGAACGTGGATCAATGTTTGCGATCGGTGCATCACGGGCAACAAGCACTGGTACATCCAATGCCTGAGGGCGATACAAACGATCAAGCGCATTGCCACGTGGATTGTCCAGAACTTGTGGAGCGGCCGAGTTTACAATCTCAGCAGAAGGCTGTGTAATCGCAGCACCGTTCAACGGATCAAGGTCTGCCAAAACAACTGGTGTTTGATCCACAGGTGCAACTTGCACACGCTGCACTTCTTGCAAAACGGAATACCCACCGAAACCAATCGCACCAATCAGAGCCAACAGAACGACCATTGATCCAATTGCGCCCGGTTCAACCCGTGAAAGGAATGTTTCCCCCATTGGGACAAATGGCGTGTTCGGGCTAGAGAAGATGTCCCCGCCCGCGACACGGGTTAAACGATCTTCGCGCGCCGGCTTATTAACCACAGATGCTTTAGCAGACATGCCGTGGGCAACAAAAAACCCGCTCTCGGCGCAAAACGCTGCAAAAGCATGGTCAGGATCCATATTCAAATAACGAGCATAAGAGCGCACGTAGCCGGCAATGAAACCGGGTGTGTCAAATGCTTCAGGGTCTGCATTCTCAATGGCGGCGATGTAGCTGGCTTTGATACGCAATTCGCGTTGAACATCGAGAAGGCTTTTACCAAGAGTCGCACGTTCGCCGCGCATCATGTCCCCAAGCCGAAGCTCAAAGTCATCAAACGCTTTCGGTTCGACTTTTTCTTCAATGATCTTGGAGAATCTCCGACCGATCATAACCCTGCCCCATAAAAATTTTACCGCGAATTCGCCCCAACGATTCGAGTATGTTCTTTTCTTAGCGCAGACATAGCACAGTGCAACGCAAATTGCACTACTTCGCCTTCTAACCCGTTAATTCGGCACGATTCAGCGCACAATGGGACCACAAGGCGTCCATTGCTTTTACGAGTGCCTCAATTTCAAGCGGACCGTGAACTGGTGACGGCGTGAAACGCAAGCGCTCAGTGCCGCGTGGCACGGTTGGGAAGTTGATCGGCTGAACGTAAATGCCGTGTTCTTCAAGCAGCATGTCAGACAGCAATTTAGTGTGGACGGGGTTGCCCACCATCACAGGGACAATGTGGCTGCCATGATCGATGATCGGCAGACCTAACCCTTTGAGGCGTAACTTTAAAATCTTAGCTTGCAGTTGTTGGCTGTCGCGCAACTCTTGGGCTGTTTTGAGGTGTTTGACGGACGCCGCAGCACCCGCAGCAACAGCTGGCGGCAGCGATGTGGTAAAGATAAAGCCAGGCGCATAAGACCGGATCGCATCACACATTTTCGCACTTGCGGCGATATAACCGCCCATGACGCCATATGCTTTTGCCAATGTACCGTTGATAATATCAAGGCGGTGCATCAGGCCATCACGCTCAGCAACACCTGCCCCGCGCGGTCCATACATGCCCACGGCGTGCACTTCGTCGATGTAAGTCAGCGCACCAAACTCGTCTGCAAGGTCACAAATCGCTTCAATCGGACCGAAATCACCATCCATTGAATAAATTGATTCGAACGCAATAATCTTTGGCGCAGCAGGGTCATCAGCCGCCAACAGCTCGCGCAAGTGCGCAACGTCGTTGTGACGGAAAATACGCTTAGCACCACCATTGCGGCGCACGCCTTCAATCATAGAGGCGTGGTTCAAAGCATCAGAATAAATAATCGCACCCGGAAACAGTTTGGGCAAAGTGCTCAGGGTCGCGTCGTTTGCGATGTATGCGCTTGTGAAAAGCAAGGCACCTTCTTTGCCATGCAAATCCGCCAATTCTGCTTCAAGACGCTTGTGATAAACGGTTGTACCTGAAATATTGCGTGTCCCGCCAGAGCCTGCACCAGTGGCATCAATGGCTTCGTGCATCGCATCAATCACAACAGGGTTTTGACCCATGCCAAGATAATCGTTGCCACACCAAACAGTTATGTCCTTCTTGGTCCCGTCTTCACGGGTCCACTCAGCGTGAGGGAATTGACCGTTTTGGCGTTCAATATCGATGAAGGTGCGGTAGCGCCCTTCTTCGTGCAAACGTTCAATCGCTAGGTCTAGCTGTTCGGTATAGTCCAAGACATCGCTCCGTGCTGACTTCCTTAGATACGTTCTAATATAGCCTCTTTTCTTTCCATTCAATGCACATAAATGTGCGCAGATGGTCGCAGCCTTGTGCGCTGGGGCTGGACAGCAAGTTTGCAGCATATACGCTGCCTATTAAATAAGCCCTCATTCCAATATTCGGAGCCTTTCCATGAGCCTAGATAAAGTCCTTTCCAAGATCGACGCAGATCTTCCTGACGCCACAGAACGCTTGCTGGAACTGCTGCGTATCCCATCAATTTCGACCGACCCTGCCTTTGCAGATCATTGCCAAACAGCAGCAGATTGGTTGGTCGCGGACCTTCAAAGCCTTGGTGTCCCAGCCACAAAACGCCAAACACCGGGCCATCCAATGGTGGTTGGACATGTCGAGGGCGAAGGGCCACACATTCTTTTCTATGGACATTATGATGTACAACCCGTTGATCCACTTGATCTTTGGGACAACGATCCGTTTGACCCACAGATCGAAGACACCGCTAAGGGCAAGGTTATTCGCGGTCGCGGTTCATCCGATGACAAAGGTCAGTTGATGACGTTTGTCGAAGCCTGCCGTGCGTGGAAAGAAGTGAATGGCACCCTACCGTGCCGCATAACGTTCTTCTTTGAGGGCGAAGAAGAGTCAGGATCACCGAGCCTTGTGCCCTTTATGCACGAAAACGCGGATGAGTTGCGCGCCGACATTGCGCTGATCTGTGACACGGGCCTGTTTGAAAGCAAAACACCTGCAATCGTAACCATGTTGCGCGGTCTACTGGGCGAAGAACTCACCATCACTGGCCCTACATTGGACCTACATTCGGGCATGTACGGCGGGATCGCGATGAATCCGATCCGCGTAATGTCCAATGTCGTTGCATCCCTTCACGACGAAAACGGGCGCGTAACAATCCCTAACTTCTACGATGGCGTTCAAGACCTTTCCGACGAATTGGAAGCACAGTGGCAGGGCCTCGCGTTTGACCACGCCACTTTCTTGGGTGATGTCGGGCTGTCCAAACCAGCGGGCGAACAAGATCGCACGCCACTTGAAATGATCTGGTCACGCCCAACCTGCGAAGTGAACGGTATCTGGGGTGGCTATACTGGTGACGGCTTCAAAACCGTGCTGCCATCAAAAGCAAACGCCAAGATCAGCTTTCGTTTGGTCGGGGATCAAGATCCAGACGCTATTCGTGCCAACTTCCGCCAAATGGTACAGGACCAACTGCCAGAAGACTGCAGCGTAGAATTTCACGGCCACAGCTCTGGACGCGCATCAGTAACCGAAACCACTGCCCCTGCTTTTGAACAAGCACGCGCGGCACTGACAACAGAATGGGGTGTTCAAGCTGCCTATGTTGGATGTGGTGGTTCAATCCCTATCGCGGGGCACTTCCAAAACATCTTGGGCACGACACCGATGTTGGTTGGGTTTGGCAAAGACGATGATGCCATCCATTCACCAAATGAAAAATACGACCTGTCCAGCTTCCACCATGGCATTCGCTCATGGGCACGTATCTTGGACGCTTTGACCTAGGACATAAAAACGGAGTTGGGGACTATCCCCAACTTCACAACATGCTGATATTTAAGAGAACTGCGCGTAGGTGCGCCACTTTTCAACCAATATTGGGAAAGTGGCGCGGTTGACGGGACTCGAACCCGCGACCCTCGGCGTGACAGGCCGATACTCTAACCAACTGAGCTACAACCGCGCATACGGGCGGAATAGACCGCCTTCACAGGGGCGTCAATAACAAATGACGCCCCTGTGAAAATTCATTCAGATCAGCGTGATAGACCGCTTGCTTGACGCGCCAATTCTTCGATCTCGTCCCATTTGCCAGCGTTGACCAAATCGTTTGGTGCAACCCAGCTGCCGCCAGCACATACAACATTGGACAGCGCCAAATACTTAGGGGCGTTTGTTGGGTTGATCCCACCGGTTGGGCAGAATGAAATCTGTGGAAGTGGACCACCAATGCCTTTGATCGCGTCAACGCCACCCGCAGCCTCAGCTGGGAAGAACTTCAGCATATCATAGCCACGCTCAAGAAGGCGCATCGCTTCAGACGCAGATGCAGCACCCGGCAAGATTGGCAAATCAGCCGCTTCACATGCGTCTAGCAATGTATCTGTTGCACCTGGCGACACACCAAAAGTTGCGCCAGCCGCTTTAGCCGCGGCAACGTCTGCAGGTGTAATCAATGTCCCTGCCCCAACATGGCCACCTTTAACAGTCGCCATCGCAGCAATCACATCAAGTGCCGCAGGTGTACGCAATGTAACCTCAAGAACCGGCAAACCGCCGCGCACCAATGCCTCGGCCAATGGAACAGCATGTGCAACATCATGGACAACCAACACAGGGATGATTGGGGCCAATTCACATAAGGCGCGGGTACCAGCAGAACGGGATTGAACAGTCATATCTTAAACTCCAAATACGCTGGCACCTGCTTCAGCAGGACCAACAGCAGAACGAAACACTTCGAACATTTCGCGACCAGTACCAGACTGGTTCGCAGTGAGATCAACCTGTGCAGGGGCACGTTCCAGCGCACCCTCCGTCAGGATTTCCAATGTGCCCTCAACCGCATCAACACGCAGCATGTCGCCGTCGTTGATGTAGGCGATTGGCCCACCGTCTAGGGCTTCTGGGCACACGTGAATTGCAGCAGGCACCTTACCAGATGCACCAGACATGCGTCCATCCGTGACCAACGCAACTTTTTTGCCTTGGCCCTGAAGGATCGCCAGCATTGGTGTCAGGCTGTGCAGCTCTGGCATACCGTTGGCTTTCGGGCCTTGGAAACGCACAACAACGATTGTGTCACCCGTGAACTCACCAGCTTTAAACGCTGTTTTTACTTCATCTTGACCGTGGAACACACGCGCTGGCGCTTCGATCACACGGTGCTCTGGGGCCACGGCAGAAATCTTCATAACGCCGGTACCAAGGGAACCAGACAACCGCTTAAGGCCACCTGTTTCTTGGAACGGCTCTTCTAGCGTGCTGATGATCTTAGCATTCAGGCTCACAGACGTGCCCTCGCGCCATACCAATTCGCCATTCTCCATGAACGGCTCCTGAGTATAGTTGTGCAGGCCAACGCCAGCGACAGTTTTTGTATCTGGGTGCAGCAAGCCGCCGCGCAGCAATTCACCAATCAAGTATCCCAAACCGCCCGCCGCGTGGAAGTGGTTCACATCCGCTAAACCGTTTGGATACACACGTGCCAACAATGGCACCAAATCAGAGATTTCAGAGAAGTCTTCCCAATCAAGGATGATGCCACCCGCACGCGCCATAGCCACCAAGTGGATCAACAAGTTGGTCGATCCACCGGTCGCCATCAAGCCAACGATGCCGTTTACATAGGCTTTCTCGTCTAGGATTTCACACACAGGGGTATAGTTGTCGCCCAACGCACTTAGCGAAAGTGCGCGCTTTGCGCCCTCGGCTGTCAATGCAGCGCGCATTTCAGTGTTAGGCGTAACAAAGCTGGAACCGGGCAAATGAAGGCCCATAAATTCCATCAACATCTGGTTGGTGTTGGCTGTACCATAGAAGGTACATGTACCCGGACCGTGGTATGCTGCCATTTCGGCCTTCATCAATGCGTCACGGCCAACTTCGCCTGCAGCGAATTTCTGACGAACCATGGCCTTGTCATCATTTGCCAAACCACTGGTCATTGGCCCCGCAGGTACAAAGACAGCTGGCAGGTGACCGAATGCTTGAGCGCCAATGACCAAGCCAGGAACGATTTTATCGCAGACACCCAAATAGGTGGCCGCATCGAATGTGTTGTGGCTTAGTGCGATGCCTGCGGCCATTGCGATCAAGTCACGAGAAAACAGGCTTAGCTCCATGCCCGCCTCGCCCTGCGTGACGCCGTCACACATTGCCGGCACACCACCTGCAACCTGTGCAGTGCCACCAACTGAACGTGCAGCTTCGCGCATCACTGCCGGAAAGTGCTCAAAAGGTTGGTGCGCAGAAAGCATGTCGTTAAAGGCTGTGACGATGCCAAGGTTACCACCAATACCAGTCGCCAACTCGTTCTGATCTTCACCTGAAGCAGCAAATGCGTGGGCCTGACCGCTGCAAGACAAGTGACCGCGTGAAGGGCCTTTCGTCTGCGCCGCTTTCATGCGGGCCATATATTGGCCTCGGCTTGTCGCGCTGCGGGCAACAATTCTATCGGTCACAGATTTTAGTGTGGCATGTATAGACATTTTTGGACTCACCTTAGCAAATTAATGTTAGCGCTAACTATTTACGGGGTGAGTAGACGAACAATATGCAACAATCAACTGAAAAATCAGCTTTTTGCAGTTATAAGTCGATTATAGGATATGTTTTACAATGGCGCGGTTGACGGGACTCGAACCCGCGACCCTCGGCGTGACAGGCCGATACTCTAACCAACTGAGCTACAACCGCGCAGCATTGTTGGGGCTGTAATAGGTTCACATGTAAGGCGCGTCAAGCGGACAAATCAACAAAATCGAAGGTTTTTCAAATGGCCCTATTCTGATATCCAGAACCCAACAACTCACTCAAAAGGACAGGCCATGAGCACGTTTGACGAAGATCTATTTTTAAAGGGTTTAGAGCAGCGCAAATCGACCCTTGGGGCAGAATATGTCGAAGGTAACTTGGCAGCCGCCGATGACTTTACCCGCCCCTTTCAAGAGGCCATGACTGCATGGTGTTGGGGTTTTGGCTGGGGCGACGATGTGATCGACGCCAAAACCCGTTCGATGATGAACCTGTCGATGATCGGTGCCTTGGGCAAAATGCATGAATGGGAGTTACACCTGCACGGCGCAATCACCAACGGCGTGTCCAAAGAAGAAGTTCGCGCGATCATCCACGTCATCGCCATTTACTGTGGCGTACCACAAGGGCTTGAGTGTTTCCGCATCGCGCGCAAAGCATTTGAAGACATTGAGGCTGCTGACCAAACTTAACATCACTGTGTGCGCGCTTTGCAAAACAATGTGCGCATATCCGACGATGGTGAATAAGCGCTTGGAACGCCCTAAGGGCGCGACGTGTTGGTAGAACTATTGTTTGGATGAAATGGTGGGTCGTGAGAGGCTCGAACTCCCGACATCTTCGGTGTAAACGAAGCGCTCTACCAACTGAGCTAACGACCCGGTAAGGCGGTATTTAGACAAACGTTTAGACAGACGCAAGCCTAAGATAGACGTTTTTGCTCACCATTTTTCAAATGATACACAACGCCCTGCCCGCCGGGCATTTTTGACATGCCGTCCCGCCCAAGTCCCAAAACGGTTGAACGCAACATGCGGGATGTAATCCCATGCGTCACCAATACGCTAGGCCCCTGTAAAGACGATACAAATTCCATACAACGGGCCTCAAGTGCGTCAAACCCCTCGCCGCCCGGAGCCTGCTCATACAGCTCTAATGCGCCATCAGGGGTTTCTTCAAATTCATCTGGGGACGCGAGTTCAGACCGCAAACGCCCCTTCCATTCGCCCACTTCGATCTCTCGTAGACGCGGATCAGTATGAATATTATCGACCTGACGGGCCAAAGCAATCGCCGCTGTTTCGAACGCCCTGCCCTGTGGGCTGCACAAAATCGCGAATCTACTCAAATCAATCTGGGACAGAATCGCAGCCTGACGTTCAGCTTGCTCTTTTCCAAGCGGTGTTAACGGTGAATTAAGACCACCTTGCATCCGACCCTCAGAATTCCAAAACGTTTCGCCGTGTCGCAATACATAAATTTCTGGGTACATCTGTGGGCTCCTTTTCGCGCGTGCTCACTCAAAGCACGTAAGCCCAAAAAAGAAAACCGCCCCTGCGAGCAGGAGCGGCTTAATTCATCTCAATTGAAATTGCTTATTCAGCAGCTTCCGGCATGTCAGCCGCATCATCTGAGTCGCTGTCCGCGCTGTCCGACCCTTCTGATCCCATAGACTGACGGATTTTTGTCACCAAAACACGCCCGTTTGGCATCAGCTTTTCACGACGTACTTTGACCTTGCCAAGTGGCTGTAGGTTCAATTCACGTGCTTCAGCCAAAGCTTCACCCAAGATCGCCAAAGTTGCTTCGACAATCGGCTTGGCATCTTTTTTCTTCAAGCCAGAACGTTCAACGACAAGGTCGATCAATTCCTTTTTGCGCATCACAGGACCGCTCACAACTGGCTGTGGGCCTTCGACAACAACTGGCGATGCAGATGTTGCAATCGGTGATTCAACAACTGCTTTAACTGCAGCTTGTACCGCATTCTCTTGGTCTGTTGTTTGCTCGAGTACTACTGGTGTTTTTGACTTTTTAGTCGGCATTAGTGTCATCCCCGCCGCAATGGCTGTTTCTTTATTGGAAACAGTTTAGGCTCAAAATACGGGAATATCCGCCTTTCCTTTCCACTTAAGCTAGAAATGACACAAATTAGGCAACAAATCATAACACTTAGCAGCAGATGCAAAAAAAGCGGCTCATGACATGAGCCGCCCTTTTATTATCATTTAGCCCTTAGTGCGCAGTAGCACTTGGTGCCGTTACAGCAGCTGCCGCAGCTGCCGCAGCCTCTTCTGCCGCCTCATCCCAGTGGATGGATTCAGGTTCAGACACCAATGCGTATTTCAAAACTTCAGATACATGCGTCACAGGAATGATCTTCAATCCCTCTTTCACATTGTCTGGAATCTCGCCCAAGTCTTTCCCATTCTCTTCGGGAAGAAGAAGTGTTTTGATCCC
>JAGSGK010000179.1 GCA_023955215.1 Paracoccaceae bacterium | reverse complement strand
GCCGCGCAATATGTTGGCGTTCCAACAGTCCCCGTGGCGGAACAGTATTCATTGATCACTGGTGCACATGGGCGATTGCAACATGCCGTAGAGCTGGTGCGCCCCAAGATGGCATATGTCATTGATGCCGAACAGTACGCCGCCGCTATCGTCCATCCTGCCTTGAAAGATGTGGAAATCGTTGCAACCAGAACAGGGCAGGTGGGTAATGTCACGTTATTTGATAGCCTTCTGGCTGGTGACAACAGCGTTGATGTTGATGCCGCCTTTGCATCTGTCACACCAGATACCGTTGCTAAAATTTTGATGACCAGTGGTTCCACATCCTTACCAAAAGGCGTGCTGACCACCCAAAAAATGATGTGCGTGAATCAAGCGCAATTGGCGGATTCATTACCGTTTCTACGCGCCCGTCCGCCGCGCATTGTGGATTGGCTGCCATGGAATCACGTTTTTGGCGGGTCCCACAATTTCAACATGATACTTGCGAATGGTGGTAGTTTATACATCGATGATGGTAAACCCGTTAAGGGATTGTTTGATCGTACCCTCGAAAACCATGCGCTGATAACGGGCAATATTGTTTTCAACGTGCCAATGGGTTTTTCAATGTTGCTGGAAGGTTTGCGCAAAGATGCAGCCTTGCGCCAACGGTTTTTTGAAAACCTAGACATGGTGTTTTATGCGGGTGCGTCCCTTCCACAAGATGTTTGGGAAGGTTTTGAAACCCTTGCGATGGAAATTAAGGGGGAAGTACCCCTTATGACTTCATCATGGGGCCTGACCGAAACAGCACCGGCAACGATGATCCAACAGGAACCAACCGAAAGTTCCGGCGTCATTGGAGTGCCGATGACAGGCGTGACGCTGAAATTGATCCCCGACAGTGATATGCGCTGTGAGGTCCGCGCTAAAGGACCAAACATCATGGATGGATATTTTGAGGACCCAGAAAAAACGGCAGCAGCCTTTGATGATGAGGGTTATTTTATCACCGGTGATGCAATGGCGTTTGTTGATCCAAATGACGCGAACCGTGGAATGCGGTTTGATGGACGACTGTCTGAAGATTTCAAATTGCAGTCAGGTACATGGGTACGTGCCGCCGGCTTGCGCCTTGAATTGCTATCAACCCTCGCACCATTTGCCGCCGATCTGGTCGTAACAGGGCAGGATCGCAATGAAATCGGCCTCATGATTTTCCCAAATCGTGAGGCAATGCAAGCAGCTGGTTACACGCTAGATGACGACAATGGTGCCTATGTTTGCCCCAAATTACGAGCCGTTCTTGAACACCGCTTAAAGGAACGCGCGGCTGGGACCTCTGGCTCCTCAACCCGTGTGACCCGTGCCATTGTATTGGCAGAACCGCAGTCCCTTGTGGACGGGGAAATAACAGCCAAGGGCAACCTGAACTTCCGTACGGTCCTGACCCGTCGGGCCGACTTGGTGACGCGACTGTATAACAATGATGCCACCGGCATTGCGAAACTCTGAAGAAAGAAAACAGATGGTAGATTTTTCCAAAGTCCGGGCGATTGATTTTCACACCCACGCAGAAGAACCCTGCGGCTGTCATGCCGATGACGGCTACGACGATCTCCAAGCAACGATGGCTAGCTATTTTCGTGCCCCTTGGAAACACCCTCCAACCATTCCAGAAACAGCACAGCATTACCGTGACCAAAACATTGCAGCAGTCATCTTCCCCGTCGATTCAGAACGCGAAACGGGCTACCGCCGTTATAAGAATGAAGAGGTCGCCGAGCTGGCCGCTGAAAACGACGATGTGTTGATTCCGTTCGCCAGTATCGACCCTCACAAAGGTAAAATGGGCCAGCGGGAAGCACGTCGTTTAATCCGTGACTATGGTATCAAAGGGTTCAAATTTCACCCAACCATGCAAGGGTTTTACCCAAACGATCGCATGGCATATGGCTTGTACGAAGCAATCGCCGAAGAGGGTGGCATCGCACTATTCCACACAGGTCAAACTGGTGTTGGATCAGGCATGCCAGGCGGCAATGGGATGCGTTTGAAATACTCAAATCCTATGTACATGGATGACGTCGCCGTGGATTTTCCGGAGATGAAAATCATCCTTGCCCACCCATCATTCCCTTGGCAGGAAGAAGCGCTGGCCGTGGCCCAGCACAAGCCGAATGTCTACATTGACCTTTCAGGATGGTCCCCCAAATACTTCCCAGACATTCTGGTGAAGTACTGCAATTCGATCTTGAAGAAGAAGATGTTGTTCGGTTCAGATTGGCCAATGATTACACCAGAGCGGTGGTTGGCTGATTTCGAAAAAATAGCAATCAAAGACGAGCTGCGCGAGGGCATCATCAAAGGCAATGCCATGCAGCTGCTTGGGCTCGAGTAATCGGCCCGCAGCAGCTAGGATAATTAACGCACTATTTATATGATGTTGATGCTGGGTTTGTTTTGCACTCACCTCAGCAATGGTTGGCTTGTGTACATTAATCACCTAAACGGCCAAACATAGATTAACGTGGAAAAGCAAAAGGCTCCAACATGATCATTTACGGATTAAGCACATGCTCAGATTGCCAGAAAGCGCAAAAAGCATTGGAGGCCGCAGGTAACACAATCACGTTTCGGGATGTGCGCGCAGAACCTTTGACTGAGGAGGAGCTTGAAGAACTATTAATTGAGTTTGGTGATTGCTTGGTGGATCACACCACTAATGACTATAGGGCATTGAGCACTTGGTTGAAGAACTCTGAAGCAGATGCACAGATCTCTTCCAAACCGAAGGTAATGGCACGCCCCGTCATTCAAGACGGGGACCACTACTATTTAGGTTGGACTGATGAGGTTCAGCAGGCTTTACTAGCTAATTAAGAGGCGCTTTCTGAACTCTGCAAGAAGGGCGAAAAGCTGTCAGCCGACGGCAACCCAAAAGCCATCAACTTATCAGAAATCGATAGTTGTTTTCAGATATACAAGTCTAAATTCACCACTGAATTACCAAACGCAATCATGGACGAATGCTAAACGACGAACTGAGTTAAAGCCTCGTCATTGGTTATGTCTGTCAAAGTAAATCCAGCCTCGGCAATTAGCTTGCACATAACATCAAAATTCTTTGAGTCAGAAGTTTCGATCCCAATCAAAACAGACCCAAAATTTCGTGCAGATTTTTTCATGTACTCAAAGCGTGCGATATTGTCGTCTGGGCCCAAAATATTCAGGAAGTCTTTTAGTGCACCCGGGCGTTGCGGAAGGCGCAAAATGAAATACTTTTTTAATCCCGAATATCGCTGCGCTCTTTCTTTAACCTCTGGTAATCGCTCAAAGTCAAAGTTTCCACCTGAGGCAACGCAGACAACTGTTTTACCTTTAATCTGATCTGAGATCTCACTTAGTACCTCAATCGACATTGCTCCAGCTGGCTCAAGGACAATCCCTTCAACATTCAACATCTCTAGTATCGTAGTACAAATACGGTCCTCATCCAGATGTAAAACAGTTGATCCATTGATGCCCTTCAACCTTGCAAATGTACGCTCTCCAATCCGCGCAACCGCAGCACCATCAACAAACGTATCCACCTTAGATACGGTCATTGGTTCACCGGCATCAACAGCCACCTTCAGACTTTGAGCACCTGTGGGTTCAACAAAGGTATAGGCGCAATCAGCGCCAAAATAACTAAACGTCCCCGCAGACAAACCGCCACCACCAACTGGAAGAACAATGTGGTCTGGAACACGTCCTAACTGCTCTTCAATCTCAACCGCAACACTAGCCTGCCCTTCAATCACATCCTCGTCGTCAAAAGGCGAAAGGAAGTAAGCACCTTGTTCAGAACAATATTTTTGAGATGCTTTAAGCGTCTCGTCAAAGTAGTCACCAACCATCCGGATCTCAACATGGGTGCCACCAAACATCTGTGTTTTCATCACCTTCTGCTCTGGTGTTGTGACTGGCATAAACACCACGCCCTTCACTCCAAAGTGACGACACATAAAGGCAACGCCCTGAGCGTGATTTCCAGCACTGGCGCAGACAAAAATATCGTGTGTGGAGATTACCTTACGCATCGCATTAAACGCACCACGCAATTTGTAGGATCGAACAGGACTTAAGTCTTCACGTTTAAGCCAAATATCTGCCCCAAACCGTTGAGACAGAAGATCGCTGCGCAGCAAAGGGGTAGCCGGAAAAACGCTACGCATTTCGGCAGTGGCGGCGCGGGCAGAGGCAACAAACATGTCGGGGGCCATAAAACTATCCTGAATTAAGCGATACATCAGACCTAAGCACAGACAATCAAAGGGTCAACGGCCTTGCTGTCCTTGCCTCTGGATGCAAAACGCGCTATCGCCCGCGGCGAACCTGACAAAGGAAAAGTAAGATGTCCGCGCCTAAAAAAGTCGTCCTCGCCTACTCCGGTGGCCTTGATACCTCGATCATTCTGAAATGGCTACAAACCGAATACGGTTGCGAAGTTGTGACCTTCACCGCCGACCTTGGCCAAGGTGAAGAACTCGAACCAGCACGCGCCAAAGCAGAGATGATGGGTGCCTCTTCCATCTACATCGAAGACGTCCGCGAAGAATTCGTGCGTGACTTTGTATTTCCAATGTTCCGCGCCAATGCGGTTTATGAAGGTCTGTACCTTCTGGGCACATCCATCGCGCGTCCATTGATTTCAAAACGTTTGGTGGAAATCGCCGAAGAAACCGGCGCTGACGCAATTGCACACGGCGCGACAGGCAAAGGCAACGATCAGGTTCGTTTCGAACTGGCCGCATACGCGTTGAACCCAGACATCAAAGTGATCGCACCTTGGCGCGAGTGGGACCTATCCAGCCGTACCAAACTGATCGACTTTGCCGAAAAGAACCAAATCCCAATCGCCACAGACAAACGCGGCGAAGCACCGTTCAGCGTTGACGCGAACCTGTTGCACACATCTTCAGAGGGCAAAGTCCTCGAAGATCCAGCAGTTGATGCACCAGAATACGTGTACCAGCGCACGGTATCCCCAGAGGATGCACCGAACGAAGCTGAATACATCGAAATCAGTTTTGCAAAAGGCGACGCGGTTTCCATCAACGGCGTGGCAATGTCACCAGCAACCGTTCTGACCGAACTGAACCGCCTTGGTGGCAAGCACGGCATTGGCCGTCTTGATCTGGTTGAAGGCCGTTTCGTTGGCATGAAGTCACGCGGCATCTACGAAACGCCGGGCGGCACGATCCTACTCGAAGCGCACCGTGGCATCGAATCCATCACATTGGATCGCGGCGCGGCGCACCTTAAGGATGAGCTGATGCCGAAATACGCAGAGCTGATCTACAACGGTTTCTGGTTCAGCCCAGAGCGTGAAATGATGCAAGCGATGATCGACAAAAGCCAAGAGCACGTCACTGGCACCGTCCGCGTGAAACTGTACAAAGGTCTGTCACGCACTGTGGGCCGTTGGTCTGATCACTCGCTTTATTCCGAAGCGCACGTGACGTTTGAAGATGATGCAGGCGCATACGATCAAAAAGACGCAGCAGGCTTCATTCAATTGAACGCGCTGCGCCTGAAACTTTTGGCAGCGCGTGATCGCCGCCTTAAAAAGTAACTACAACTTTACAGCCGCAAGCCTGTCGTAAAACGGCATGGCTTGCGCCGCTACCTCTGCGTAATCTGTCTCTAACGCAGGCAAATCGCCCTCTGCATCCGCAAAACCGGTAGAGCGGTGAACAGCCCCATACCAGTGCGACGCCCAGACCCCATCACTGGCGTGGCCGCCGCTTTCCCAGCTCAACATTCCTGCATCCCACTCCAGACCAACCGCATCACACAGCTTGCGCATCATGCCCTCTGGGTCGTCGCGAATGTCATGTGAATCGACCACAATCGGCGTTTGGCCCAGCGCGGTGACGTGATCAAACAGTTCTACCTGTTGGCGGAACCCGATGTCGTCCAACTGCGGCCCTTCGCGTTTCTTCGCATAGCTGGCCACAACCCGTGCAGGATGACGGATCAAGAAGACGTTGATGACATTTGTCATCCAATCACGCGGGACGCCATCAACCATATGCTGGGTCATACGCTTTTGATGAAAAACAGGGCGGTCAGTTGGCGACAGAAGTTGACGGGCAACCAGATCAGGGTCTTGGAATTGTGATGCCAATATCTCATTTTGCATTGGGTGAACGATTCCGGTTTTGGCCAAATAAGCGGCATAAAACGGTTCATCCACAACTGTAGAATCCTTGCGGCCACCAAAACTATACATCATGGCAGTCGATAAATT
>JAGSGK010000019.1 GCA_023955215.1 Paracoccaceae bacterium | reverse complement strand
GGTGTTCCGTTCTCCCGCACCGAAGAAGGCAAAATTTACCAGCGTCCGTTCGGAGGTCACACCACTGAATTTGGCGAAGGCCCAGCAGTGCAACGCACATGCGCCGCGGCTGACCGTACAGGTCACGCCATTTTGCACACGCTTTATGGTCAGTCCCTGAAAAACAACGCTGAATTTTACATCGAGTACTTTGCGATTGACTTGATCATGTCCGAAGACGGCACCTGCCAGGGCGTTTTGTGCTGGAAGCTAGATGACGGTACGATGCACCTGTTCTCAGCTAAAATGGTTGTTCTGGCGACAGGCGGCTATGGCCGCGCTTATTTCTCAGCCACATCTGCCCACACCTGCACAGGTGACGGCGGCGGTATGGTGGCGCGCGCTGGCTTGCCACTCCAAGACATGGAATTCGTTCAGTTCCACCCAACCGGTATCTACGGCGCAGGCTGCTTGATCACCGAGGGGGCACGCGGCGAAGGCGGTTACCTTACCAACTCTGAAGGCGAGCGGTTCATGGAACGTTATGCGCCCCAGTATAAGGACCTCGCACCGCGCGATTACGTATCGCGCTGTATGACTATGGAAATCCGCGAAGGTCGCGGCGTTGGGGCCAATGGGGATCACATCCACCTGAACCTCAACCACCTGCCAAAAGAAACGCTGGATCTGCGCCTACCGGGCATTTCAGAGTCCGCCCGCGTCTTTGCAGGCGTTGACCTGACCAAAGAACCGATCCCAGTTCTGCCAACCGTGCACTATAACATGGGCGGCATTCCAACGAACTATTGGGGTGAAGTTCTGAACCCAACTGCTGAAACACCAGACGCGGTGTCCCCGGGCCTTATGGCTGTGGGCGAAGCAGGGTGTGCCTCAGTACACGGGGCGAACCGTCTTGGGTCCAACTCACTCATCGACTTGGTTGTGTTTGGTCGCGCCGCTGCGATCCGAGCAGGCAAAATCATTGATCCAGATAGCCCAGTGCCAACGCCGAACCAAAAGTCTGTTGATGCTGCGTTTGAACGTTTTGATGCAACGCGCCACGCCAAGGGATCTATCCCAACGGCTGAACTGCGCCTTGAGATGCAACAGACCATGCAAAAAGACGCCGCCGTGTTCCGCGCAAGCGACACATTGGCTGAGGGCAAGGCGAAGATGGATGAAGTTGCGGCCAAATGGTCCGACATCGGCGTCACCGACCGCTCATTGGTTTGGAACAGCGACCTGATGGAAACGCTTGAATTGGCCAACTTGTTGCCAAATGCTGTGGCCACAATCACCGGTGCTGAAGCACGTCAAGAAAGCCGCGGGGCTCACGCCCACGAGGACTTCCCTGATCGTGACGACAAGAAATGGCGCGTCCACTCCCTTGCGACCTTCAACGACAAGAACGAGGCGACACTCAGCTACCGCGGTGTGCACCTTAATCCGTTGACGACGGAAGACGAGGGCGGCATCGACCTTAAGCGGATCGCACCAAAAGTGCGTAACTTCTGATGGGTATGCGTATCACATGTGCAGCGTTTGGTTTTGTTGCGGCCCTTGCGGGCTGTACTGAAGCCACCAAAGCGGTTGACGAAGTCGCCCGTCGCAGCGCCAAAGCGGCTGTAGCGGAAACGCTTGCAACCCGCTTTCCGCTGGTGCCAAAAGCTGTGGTAACACCCTTCACAGACTGCATCATCGACAATGCATCAGGCATCGAAATTGGCCAATTCGCCAAAGCGGCCGTTGTTGGTGCCGACGACACAACAGTGGCCTTGATCAGTGACATTCTGGGCCGCCCTGCAACGCAACAATGTGCAGGCAAAGCCAGCCTTGCGGCCTTGGCCGGATAAAGGAGATACCAAATGGTAGAACTAACGCTCCCGAAAAACTCGCGTATGACAACGGGCAAAACGTGGCCAAAACCTGAGGGCGCAACAAACCTGCGCAAATTCAGCATCTATCGCTGGAACCCGGATGACGGCAAAAACCCACAGCTTGATACATACTGGATCGACTTGGACGATTGCGGCCCAATGATTTTGGATGCTTTGATAAAAATCAAGAATGAAATCGACCCAACGCTGACCTTCCGCCGTTCTTGCCGCGAAGGCATCTGCGGGTCCTGTGCGATGAACATCGACGGCATCAACACGTTGGCTTGTATCTATGGTATGGACGAAGTCAAAGGCGACGTACGCGTTTATCCATTGCCGCACATGCCTGTGGTCAAGGATTTGATCCCAGACCTCACACACTTCTACGCACAGCACGCATCAGTGATGCCGTGGTTGGAAACCAAAACCAACCGTCCTGCGAAAGAATGGCGTCAATCCATCGACGATCGCAAGAAGTTGGATGGCCTGTATGAATGCGTAATGTGCGCATGCTGCTCAACCAGCTGCCCAAGCTATTGGTGGAACGGCGATCGGTACCTAGGCCCAGCAGCCTTGTTGCACGCCTATCGTTGGATCATCGATTCACGTGATGAAGCAACAGGTGAACGTTTGGACGAACTTGAAGATCCGTTCAAATTGTACCGCTGCCACACGATCATGAACTGCGCGAAAACATGCCCTAAAGGTTTGAACCCTGCAGAGGCAATTTCGAACATCAAAAAGATGATGGTCGAACGCCGCGTCTGATCTTAAGCTACAGCTTATCTGAAATGGCCTGCCCTTATCGGGTGGGCCATTTTTATATTTAAGCACCTTTAGGACCCCATTATGCAAATAGTTGTCTTGCTGATTGCCTTTGGCTTTGTAATGTTCTTTGCGCGGCGCAATGCGCCAACGCGCGGATGCCGATGGCGTGCAGACGCAACAGGGGATCGCGGCGCACTTCGTAAATACAATTGCGTAGCCTGCGGCGCAGAGGCCTTTACATCAACCAAAGGCCCACCCAATGATTGTAGATCAAAGCTAAAAACACCCAACTTGTGAGGCCCAAATGACCCAACCCAAAGACGCCGCCGCCCGTCGTGCTGTAAAGCCAGTCATTTGTTATCCGGTTGAAACGCTACCTGCGCCGAACATGCCCGTCTATGAAGAGGCCCGTCAGAACCTGACCAAGGTTGACGAGGTTTTGGCCCCAGCCCGCGAGGCTGCAGTGTTCAATGTGCCTGCTGGCCACTTCTTTCGCATCTCATCTGTTGAAGGGTCCCAAGTTGGCGATCTGAACCTGTGGAATGCCAATGACCTTAGCGAAAAATTCTACACGGGCAAAACACGCGCTTTGCACGGCACACACATCACCACAGGCCAACAGATGTGGTCCAGCTTTCCACAGTTGCGCCCGATGGCGACGATCACTCACGACACGCTGGGTTGGTATGGCATCGACGAATTTGGCTGCTCTGTGCATGACGTGATCGGCACGCGCTGCGATCCCTATACGCACAATCTTTTGGCTGGTGGTCAGTATAACCATTGCTGTCACTCTAACCTGTCGCGCGCGATGGGTGATCACCTTGGCATCACTGCGCAAGAGGCCGAAAGCCATGTTCATGACGTGCTTAACGTCTTTATGTGCACCGGCTTTACCCGCGACACAGGTCAGTACTTTATGAAGGGCAGCCCCGTGCGCCCCGGCGACTACTTAGAATTCTTTGCAGAGATTGATTTGCTAGGCTGCTTGTCGGCCTGTCCTGGGGGGGATTGCTCTGACAAACATTCCTCGGACAGTGCCCAATGCCATCCGCTGTTGATTGAGGTGTTTAAACCTGCGGATGGCTCGCTTGAAGGTTGGAAATCACCTGCGATGAACGGGTACAATCGCAGTCACGGTTTGTAGCTGGATCGGTATTGCGCACCTACGCAATACCGACGTTATACCGACGTTCGGTTTCACTGTTTTTGGGTTGGCTGAATGTGTTCAGGTAAATGCAGCTTCTAGGGCAATCTCTACCATTTCGCCAAAGCTGCGTTCGCGGTCTTCGGCCGGTAACGCTTCACCTGTTTGAAGGTGGTCGCTGACGGTTAAAACAGCCAATGCGCGACGCCCATAACGGGCAGCAAGGGTGTACAGCTCGGCGGCTTCCATCTCGACCCCCAAGATGCCGTGGCGCGTCATTTGTTCGTTCAAGTCAGGACGTTCGTCGTAGAACACGTCAGAGGAATAAATGCCGCCTACGTGGGTTTTACAGCCCTTGGTTTCCGCAGATTTCACCGCAGCTGCCAGTAGCCCATAGTCGGCACATGGCGCGTAATTGAATTCTTTGAAGATGCCAGAAGAGGGAGAGTTTAGGGTGCTAGCGGTCATGGCTATGATCACGTCGCGAATGCCGACTTGTGGCTGCATACCCCCGCAGCTGCCAATACGGATCAGGGTTTGTGCATTGTATTCATTGATTAATTCGTTGGCGTAGATCGACAAGGATGGCATGCCCATGCCGGACCCTTGGATAGTCACACGGTGGCCGTTCCATGTGCCGGTGAAGCCCAACATGCCGCGCACTTCATTGACCAGTTCAACGTCTTTCAGAAAAGTTTCTGCTGCCCATTTCGCGCGGTACGGATCACCCGGCATTAGAACAGTTTCAGCGATTTGGCCTGGCTTTGCGCCGATGTGTACGGTCATGAAATTCTCTTTCGCGAGTATGAATGTTGCGCCAACTTTGACTTCATATCAACCAAGATGCAAATGCCGCGTTTGTTGCTAAGGCGCTGGATCTGCGAGGGTTACAATGTCTGCCATGATTGTGTTCAGCTCAAAGTCTTTAGGGGTATAAACCCGTGCCACACCCATAGCCCGCAATCGTTCTGCATCGTCATCAGGAATAATGCCGCCGACAATAACTGGTGTATCGCCAAGCCCTGCTTCGCGCATCCGCTCAATGAGGTCCTCGACCAATGGAAGGTGACTGCCTGACAGGATTGATAGGCCTACAACATGTGCTTGATCCTCTAGCGCGGCGGCGACCAACTGTTCGGGGGTTAGGCGGATCCCTTCATAGGCGATATCCATCCCACAATCACGGGCACGAACCGCGATTTGTTCGGCACCGTTCGAATGCCCATCTAAACCGGGCTTACCAACCAAGAATTTCAATCGACGCCCCAACCGATCACTCACCGCGTTTACAGATTCACGCAGGTCTTCAAGACCTTCGGTCTTGTTAGATTGTCCAGCGGCAACGCCAGTTGGCCCACGGTATTCGCCGTGGACATGGCGCATTTGCGCGGCCCATTCGCCTGTCGTTACACCTGCTTTTGCCGCCGCGATTGAGGGCGGCATCACATTGCGTCCCTCGGATGCCGCTGCGCGAAGATCTGCAAGGGCGGCGTCGACGGCATCCTGATCGCGGTTGGCGCGCCATGCATTCAGACTGTCAATTTGGGCCTGCTCTACGGCGGGATCGACCACCATGATGCCGCCGTCTGCGGTCATCAACGGGGAGGGTTCTGTGCTGGTGTATTTGTTCACGCCAACAACGACAGTTTCACCTGCCTCAATGCGATTGAGGCGATCAGCGTTGGACTGCACAAGGGCGGATTTCATGTAATCGATGGCTTCAATCGCGCCGCCCATTGCATCCAAATTCGCCAGTTCAGCCCGGGCACCTTCTTTGAGTTCTTCAACTTTGCGATCTACCGCAGGGTTGCCGTCAAACAAGTCGTCAAATTCCAACAGGTCTGTTTCAAACGCCATGATCTGCTGCATGCGCATGGACCATTGTTGATCCCACGGACGGGGCAGGCCAAGGGCTTCATTCCAAGCTGGCAATTGCACCGCACGCGCACGGGCCTTTTTGGACAAGGTAACCGCAAGCATCTCGATCAAGATACGGTAAACATTGTTCTCTGGTTGTTGCTCGGTCAGACCAAGGGAATTCACCTGAACACCGTAACGAAAGCGGCGGTATTTTGCGTCTGTTACACCGTAACGCGTCTCGCAAATTTCATCCCATAGATCGACGAAAGCGCGCATTTTGCACATCTCTGTCACGAACCGAATGCCTGCGTTCACAAAGAAAGAGATGCGGCCCACAAGGGCTGGAAAATCAGCAGGATCAACGCGGGGGCGCAATTCATCCAGCACGGCGGTGGCGGTGGCGAGGGCAAAGGACAGCTCTTGCTCTGGTGTCGCACCTGCCTCTTGCAAGTGATAGGAACAGACGTTCATCGGGTTCCATTTGGGAACATTTGTATAGCAATATTCGGCAACATCCGCGATCATCTTTAACGATGGTTTGGGCGGGCAAATGTAGGTGCCGCGCGAAAGGTATTCTTTGATCAGATCGTTTTGAACAGTGCCTTGCAGTGCCCCAATGTCAGCACCCTGTTCTTCGGCAACAGCGATGTACAGCGACAACAACCAAGGGGCCGTTGCGTTGATGGTCATCGATGTATTCATTTTTTCTAAAGGAATTTCATCAAACAATGCACGCATGTCACCAAGGTGGGAAACGGGTACGCCAACCTTACCAACCTCACCACGTGACAAGATATGATCGCTGTCATAGCCTGTTTGGGTTGGTAGATCGAACGCAACAGAAAGGCCCGTCTGCCCTTTTTCTAGGTTTGAGCGGTACAGCAGGTTCGAGGCTTTGGCCGTTGAATGACCTGCATAGGTCCGTATCAGCCAAGGGCGGTCTTTTTCGGATTGGGTCATCGGGCCTCACTGGTGGTCGACGCATTGCGCGAGTAATAAAGTTACGTGCAATGCTTATTAGTGGTAATTTTAGGCCAGTGTCAATTCGTTTTGCTGAAGGCGTTATTAACAAAACGTAAAGCAAAAATGCCGCTATCTGGGCCAACTGCTGCGTCCAAATTTGATTTTGGTTTACGCTGGGTCTGAGCGCTGTAAGACTATTTCCAATGACGCAGATTGTTGAAATTCCCCTCTGGCTTTTTGTCCTGATTTTGCTGTTTGCTGCGGTTACAGCACTTAGCCACTTCTTGTTGCCCTCGGTACGTTGGTTTTTCCGCCGCCGTTTGGAACGCGCTGTTAAGAGGTTGAATACGCGTCTTACGCGCCCGATTGAGCCGTTCAAACTGGCGCGCCGTTATGACATGATTCAGCGATTGATTTACGACCCTGAAGTGACCCGCGCGATTGTGAACCACGCGGAACGCAACAATGTGCCAGAGAACGTGGCCTTTGAAAAAGCACGGCGATATGCACGTGAGATCGTGCCTAGTTTTAGTGCGCTGGCGTATTTTGGATTTGCAATCCGTATAGCACGCTGGTTGGGCAATACCTTTTATGACGTACGTACTGGTCCTGAAAACGATGAACGTTTGGCCAAACTTTCCCCAGACGCGACCGTCATTTTTATCATGAACCATCGCAGCAACATGGACTATGTCTTGGTGACATATTTGGCCGCGCGTGCCTCTGCATTGTCCTACGCTGTTGGGGAATGGGCCCGTGTTTGGCCGCTGACCCGATTGATCAAATCAATGGGTGCATATTTTATTCGTCGCAAAGCACGGGGTGCTTTGTATCGTCGGGTGCTTGCTCGCTATGTGCAGATGGCAACTGAAGGCGGCGTAACTCAAGCGGTGTTTCCTGAGGGTGGGTTAAGTCTGAATGGACGGCTTATGCCCCCGAAGATGGGCCTGCTGTCTTATATTCTCGAGGGGTTTGATCCCAACGAGGGGCGCGACGTTATGTTCGTGCCTGTCGCCATTAACTATGACCGTGTTCTTGAGGACCGTGTTTTGATTGCTGCGAATGAACGTGGGGACCGAAAGTTTGGTGGCAAGGTAAGCGTTGTTTTCAAGTTTGTGGTGCACCGCACGTGGCAACGGTTTCGTGGTAAGAAGTTTCAGTTTGGGACTGCTGCAGTAACGTTTGGGGAACCTGTTTCGTTACGCGATTACAAGACCACGCCTGACGCAGAAAGCTTGGCTACCGATCTGATGACTCGCATCGAAGATGTTATGCCTGTGGTGGTGGTGCCGCTGTTGGCACGCGCTTTGTTGGCGGGTGATTTGCCTTGTGACGACACAAATCTACAAGCTGTTTTGGACGCACAATTATCTGCCAGTACTGTGAAGACTTCAATCGTTCCTCCAAGTGAACTGATTGCTGTCGCAAACCATGCGCTGGCTCAATTAGCTGAGCGTGAGATCGTTGAGTTAAAAGATGGGGCCTGGAGCATATTGCCTAACAATCGACCTGTCCTAACATTCTACGCCAGTTCGATTGCCCATTATTATAAGGGCCAAGAAGGTGCGTAAGGTGCCTTGTGAAATCCGTAACGTAATAAAGTTACCAAAGAATACCAAATATGGTTGCTTTATTACCTGCTAAATTATATTTCCTGAGCATGACCACGCGATTCTGCGCCGTGGTCCTCTATGCATTGAGGGGAAATATCATGGGTTTAGATACTGGAACTGCGCAATATGAAGCGCTTGAAAAAGACCTTTATGAGGTCGGTGAAATTCCTCCAATGGGCTATGTCCCTAAGCAGATGTACGCTTGGACCATCCACAAGGAACGCCACGGAAATCCAGATACTGCGATGCTGCAAGAAGTGGTGGATGTTCCGAACCTAGACAGTCATGATGTGCTTGTTTTGGTGATGGCCGCAGGCGTGAATTATAATGGTGTTTGGGCCGCATTGGGCACGCCGATCAGCCCCTTTGACGGACACAAACAACCCTATCACATCGCAGGTTCTGACGCGTCGGGTATCGTTTGGGCCGTTGGCGATAAGGTAACGCGTTGGAAGGTTGGCGATGAAGTTGTCATTCATTGCAATCAAGATGATGGCGACGATGAAGACTGCAATGGCGGTGATCCGATGTTTTCCACCAGTCAGCGCATCTGGGGATATGAAACACCAGACGGGTCCTTTGGACAGTTCACGCGCGTGCAGTCGCAACAATTGATGCCGCGACCCAAACATCTGACGTGGGAAGAATCCGCCTGCTACACCCTGACTTTGGCAACGGCTTATCGCATGTTGTTCGGACATCATCCGCATGACCTTAAGCCGGGCCAAAACGTTTTGGTCTGGGGTGCATCCGGTGGTCTTGGCTCCTACGCGATTCAGTTGATCAACACCGCAGGTGCCAATGCGATTGGTGTGATTTCTGATGAAGACAAACGTGATTTTGTTATGGGGTTAGGGGCCAAAGGGGTTCTCAATCGCAAAGACTTTAACTGCTGGGGGCAGATGCCCACAGTGAATACCCCTGAGTATGCCACGTGGTTCAAAGAGGCGCGCAAATTTGGCGCTGCGATTTGGGAGATCACGGGCAAAGGCAACAACGTTGATATGGTATTTGAACACCCCGGCGAGGCGACATTCCCTGTTTCGACATTCGTTTGTAAAAAGGGTGGCATGGTTGTGATCTGTGCGGGTACGTCGGGCTTCAATCTAACCTTTGATGTGCGTTACATGTGGATGCATCAAAAGCGCCTGCAAGGAAGCCACTTTGCCCACCTCAAGCAAGCGTCAGCGGCAAACCAGTTGATGATCGAACGGCGGTTGGATCCTTGCATGTCTGAAGTGTTTGAATGGAATGCTCTGCCGGATGCCCACATGAAAATGCTACGCAATGAACACAAGCCCGGGAATATGTCGGTTTTGGTCCAAGCGCCCAAGACCGGCTTGCGAACATTGGAAGACGCGATGGACGCGCGACCCTAAACGCAGCTTGTTAGTGAAAATGAAAGACGCCCGCGAATCGAAGAGGATCGTGGGCGTTTGTATTTCTAGACACCGGAGCGAACCTATTCAAAGGCTTAGTTTTCGGCACCTCCCCATTTTGGGGGAGGGGAAATGCGCGAATTTTGCGGGAAAGGTGGCCGTGATAGGTTTGATTTAATCATTCATTAACCAACTAGAGGTGTAGCTTAAATGAGAAGTGACTGGATTTTGGACGTACTCACAGACCTCAAAACATTTGCCCGTGCAAATGAACTTTTGGTTCTTGCAGAACAACTTGATGACACCTCGATTGTCGCCATGGCCGAAATCGCAGCGCTAAGGGAAAAACAAGATAGGCGCACACATGACCGCGACCACGGCCTTGGAACATATCTTGGAGGAGCTGGAGCAAGCTGAAGGGCTTGCTGGACTTCAGATCGCAATAGAGGCACTGCGCAGCGAAATGAACGTCGACCACATGGTGTATCATTGGGTCGACAGTGCCGGCGATCAATACGGATGTGGGACCTACCCGCCGGAATGGGTTCAGCGTTATTTAGACCAAAACTATTTACGGGTCGATCCGGTCATTGCAGGATGTTATCAACGTTTTCATCCTGTGGATTGGAAACGTTTGGATTGGTCTAGCAAGGCGGCACGTGCCTTCCAAAAAGAAGCAATTTCATACGGTGTTGGAAACCAAGGGTTCTCTGTCCCGATCCGTGGCCCAAACGGACAGTTTGCGTTATTCACAGTTAGCCACTCTGGTAACGATGCAGAGTGGGCGACATTCACCAAAACCCATACTAAAAACATGTTGCTGATTTCCCATGTCTTCAATCGCAAGGCCTTGGACCTAGAACCAGACCGCACACCAGAACATGCACAAGCTCTATCCCCGCGAGAGGTAGATGCTGTGACGCTATTGGCGATGGGCTACAATCGCGCGCAAGTGGCCCAGTCCCTTGCAATTTCAGAACATACGGTTCGGGTGTATGTCGAAAGTGCACGTTTCAAATTGGGGGCGATGGACACAACACATGCAGTCGCACGCGCGATCAGTCGCGGATTGATTGTCGTGTGATGTTGCGTCCCCGCGTGCAGTGCGTACGCTCAGATCAATAGAAATTAACGTGCCCAAAGTTAGTCCTTGTTCAGTTAATTGATCGGACAAGGGGAAACGGTATGTTGCGCTATATCTACGGGGATCAACTGAAGGCACATGAAAAGCTGGCGGGGCAAATGTTTCGCGATCGTGCAGACCAGTTCAAGGTGCGTCTCAATTGGGATGTAAATGTGGATGCCCAAGGTTTTGAACGTGACGAATACGACGATCTAAATCCACTTTATGTGATTTGGCAAAATGCGGATGGTACGCACGGGGGATCGATGCGCTTCTTGCCAACTGTGGGACGGGTCATGGTGAACGATCATTTCCCACACCTTTTGGGGGGCGGTTCAATTTCCAGTCCAACGATCTGGGAATGCACGCGCTTTTGCTTATCTCGGGGCGCAAATCCAAAAGTTGCCGCAGCGCTGATGCTTGCAGGTGGAGAAATTATGGAAGGGTTCGGCGTTGAACACTTCGTTGGCGTATTTGACGCACGTATGGTGCGGATATATCGCCGAATTGGATCATCCCCAGAGGTATTAGGACAAGAGGGCGAGGGACGCGCACAAATCAGTGTTGGGCTTTGGCATTTTGCGCCTGAAGCCAAAGCACTCGTGGCGCAAAAGGCTGGTCTTTCACCAGAAATTTCACGGCTTTGGTTTGATCGTGCTTTTGGATCAAAACAGTGCGCAGAACTAGCAAAGGTGGGCTAGCACCCATTGGGCGCGCTCTATAGTGTCGCGCTATGACATCCACCGAACTTACTCTCTCCGACGATCAAGCCAGCGCATTTGACAGCGTTACTGAAATGCTGCGCGGCGCTGGCGTGAATCTTGATGATAATTTGCTCATGCCACCGCAGGGCGATGCATCTTCAGTTATGGCAATCACAGGAAAGGCTGGTTCGGGTAAAACGCTTTTGTTGGCAGAGCTTTATAAGGCGCTTGAAGCTGCTGGAGTTCAAATTGTTTCCGGCGATTTTGAAACCAAGAAAAGTAAAAGCAAGCGCACGCTTGCGATATTGGCACCTACTAACAAGGCGGCGTCTGTTCTGCGCCTTCGTGGTGTGCCCGCGACTACCATTCACCGTATCCTTTACACACCAGTTTATGATCCTGAATACGAACGTATCGCGGATTGGTTGGCTGGCAATGGCGAACGCCCTGATATCAGTGAGGGATTGGAGATCACTGATGTTGCATTGGATCGTGCGGCTGCTTTCTATCTGAATAACAAATCTATTCCGGGTGCTTTGGCCGCGGCGGGGTTGCGTGGCTCTGATTTCATCACGGGTTGGAAGCGCCGCGAGGAACCGCTTGATATTGGATTCATAGACGAAAGTTCGATGTTAGATGACCGCCAATTCAATGACCTAAAAGAGATATTTCCAACTTTGATCTTGTTTGGTGACCCTGCACAGCTTGCTCCGGTCAACCAGTCTGGCGCGATGGTGTTTGAAAAACTGCCGGCCCCGCAGGTCATGAATCTAGCGCGTGTTCACCGTCAAACGGCTGATAATCCGATCCTTGATTTGGCACATGCTTTGGCCGATCCCGCCCTAGAGTTTTACCATTTTGAACAGATGATCGAAGAGATTTCCAAAAAGGATGAGCGCGTCGTTTGGGGGCAGCGCGTTGAAGTTGACCTGATGGCACGCAGTCCTGTTTTGGTCTGGCGCAACGCCACCCGCATTCGCCTTCTGAACGCGTTTCGTAATGTTTACGGTGCCCCCGAAGATGCCTTGATCGCGGGTGAGCCGTTGATCTGTGACGGTATCGAGTTGCCGCTTAAGCACCGCAAGAAGCGTTTGGACCTTGAGGCCCGTGGCCTGATCAAAGGTGCGCAAGTCGTGTACTTGGGTGAGGGGCGCAAACCGGGGTTTTCACGGCTCCATGTCATGGGTGCCGAAGATCCCCAGATCAGTGCGGCATCGATTGTTAAGATCGAAAAGCCGGATGAAGAAGAACCATTCATTCCGTTTGCGGCACGTATGGGGGCAACGTTCCTGCACGGTTCTGCAGTAACCATTCACAAGGCACAGGGCAGCCAGTGGGACACGGTTCAAGTCTTTGCACCTGACCTATTCGTTGCGGCACGCATGAACCGGATCGAGGCGGGGCAACCGCTTTGGAAACGCCTTGCATACGTTGCGATCACGCGGGCCCAAGAGCGTCTCATCTGGGTCGTGCGCAATCGGTTGTCAAAACCGACAGAGCCATTGCGGGTAGATGATTTAAAGGCGATCGCGGCACCGACTTTGACATTGGCACCGCAAGTTGAAGAGGATGGGTTTCTATGAAGTCGATCATTATCACAGGGGCCAGTTCTGGCATTGGTCGCGCAACAGCTGAGGTGTTTTTAAACGCTGGGTGGCGCGTAGGGTTGATTGCGCGACGTACTGAATTACTGGATGAAATCGCGAACGAATTTGAGCATGCCCTTGCCTTGCCATGCGACGTGACCGATGCGGTAGCTATGAAGGCGACATTTGACGCATTTGTCGAGCGGTCTGGCAGACTAGATGCCCTATTCAACAACGCAGGAATTTTTGGTCCCTCCGGCTCAATCGACGAAGTGCCGCTGGAGGCATGGACCGAAGTGATGAACGTGAATCTGAATGGGATGTTTATCGCGGCCCAACTGGCCTTTGGGCATATGCGTCACCAATCACCGCAAGGTGGACGGATCATCAATAATGGATCGTTGTCCGCACATGTGCCGCGCCCCAACTCAATTTGTTACACGACAACGAAACACGCGATTACGGGCATGACAAAAACACTGTCGTTGGATGGCCGCCATTTTGACATAGCATGTGGGCAGATCGATATCGGGAATGCCGAAAGCGCGATTGTTACAGACCTCAAAGCCAATCTACCCGATATGGAAACTATGGATGTTAGCCACGCCGCGGATGCGGTGTTCCATATGGCTGGCTTGCCGTTGAGCGCGAATGTTCAGAACATGACAGTGATGGCAACCAAGATGCCATTTATTGGCCGCGGTTAAAGGCGGAAAACCCGAAAGATTGCGGAGGCACCCCAACCTGCAGCAATCGCAATCGCCAATGACATCAAGCCATACAGCAATGAATTTTCACGAGACATCGTGAACAGCCAGCGTTCCAAACCAATTTTGCGAACATCAATTGATGTCTCATAATTCGAAATGACCTTGCCGCTACGGGTGAGAAAAATACGCGTTTTGTATTCACCTTCAGTCAATGCAGCAGGCAGCTGAATCGAGGTTTGAAAAAGGGTCTGGGCATCCACGGACACCCCATTTTCCAACAATTGATATGCGTCTGACTTTGTGCGGATGCGAATGATTGCTTGGGTGAAGGCACCTGCGTCTTGCACGGCCATGGGTGCACCCACAGAGCGGATCGCACGCGGAACAGAGATTTTGTAACGCAGGTCTTCAACATCGTTCAGAACATCACGCAATGGCGCGCTTGTGGCCACGGCGTAAAAGCTGGGCGCTTCGTCAATTTCAACAGCGTCTACATTGACCCAAATCCCAAACCGCTTTTCCTTACGGCGCACTGTCACAGCCTCCGAAGGGCCAGATACAGTGATGATAACCTCAAGTGGATCGCCCTCAGGGATAGGAGCCTCGCGTTTCACCGCGCCAAAAATCAATACATCTGAGCCGTCAAAGGACGTGGTGATTGCCACCTCATCTTTGCTTAGCCCCAATACGACTTCTTCAGCCGTTGCAGGCAATGCGAGCATGATGAAGGCGATAATATAGCGCAACATATCAGTGGCCTCCTGCGGCAATGGAGAAGACATCGAATGGCATGACCAATAGATCGAACGCCAGCTTGCCACAGACGGCTAAAACCATGATCGCCAGAAGAATACGTAACTGTTCGGCCTTCATCTTGACGCCAATACGGGTGCCGATTTGCGCGCCAAACACACCACCAACAAGCAGCAGGACTGCCAGTACAATGTCGACGGTAAAGTTTGTTGTTGCGTGCAACATGGTTGTGAAGGCGGTCACAAAAATGATCTGGAACAGGGATGTTCCCACAACCACCTTAGTGGGCATCCCCAGCAAGTAAATCATCGCAGGGACCATGATGTAACCGCCACCGACACCCATGATGGCAGCAAGGATACCAACAAGAACACCAACGATCAGCGGTGGGATCACAGAGATATAAAGCCCAGAAACACGAAACCGCATTTTGAACGGTAGGCCATGTATCCAGTTGTGTTTCTTCCGCTTGGGCGTAGCACCCTTTGAGGTTTTGCGGATGGCGTTAAGGGACTCGATAAACATCAAGCCGCCGATAACACCAAGGAAAATAACGTAGCAAAGTTTGACGAGCAGATCGACTTGGCCCTGCGCCTTTAGATAGTTGAACACCACGACGCCAAGTGCGGCTCCAACCAGCCCCCCAATAAGAAGAACGGTGCCCATCCTGAGATCGACGGTTTTTCGCTTGAAATGGGCCAGTACGCCGGAAAACGAAGAGGCAACAATTTGGTTGGCTTCTGTTGCAACGGCAACCGCAGGGGGGATGCCAATAAAGAACAACAATGGGGTCATTAAAAAGCCACCGCCAACACCAAACATACCAGACAAGATGCCAACAATTCCGCCCAAACCTAACAATAGGAAGGCATTCACGGAAATCTCTGCGATGGGTAGGTATATTTGCATGGACCCTCCTAGACCGCGCAAGGCACCTAAATCAAGATGCCTTACGAAAACGGGTCAAACAGGGCTGATATCTTGGGTCAAACTGGACCTATCGCTGGATCAACGCTCTTTGACATATGGTTCGCCACCGGCACGGGGTGGAATGGCTTTTCCGACGAAGCCAGCCAAAATGACAACGGTCATGATGTATGGCAAAGTGCCCAAGAATTGGCCTTGAACCTTCATACCGATGACTGCTTCAATAACGTCTGGACGCAGCTCAAGCGCTTGGAAAAGGCCAAACAGGAACGTGGCATAAAGCGCGTGCCATGGACGCCACTTGGCGAAAATAAGGGCTGCAAGGGCGATGAAACCACGACCAGCGGACATGTCTTTTACGAACCCCGCTTGAAGGGCCGTCGAAAGGTACGCACCGGCAATGCCACATAAGATACCGCAAATCGCAACAGCGGCATAACGCAATCCAACAACCGAAACACCGGCGGTATCAACAGCGGCTGGGTTTTCACCAACCGCACGCAAGCGCAGACCAAAGCGCGTGCGGTATAGCAACCACCACGTCATTGGGACGGTCAGCAGCGCGACATAAACCAGCAGCGAATGCCCAGATAGCAATTCTGAATAGACCTGCATCAACGGGCTTGCCGCTTTGACTTCGTTCGTAGTTGTCAGCGCACCGGGGAAGTTGATTGGGTTAAACCGCTCCGCGCCTGAAAGGGACGGTGTGCGCCCACCTTGGCTGAACCAAGATTGGGCAATCAAAACCGTCATGCCAGCGGCAAGAAAGTTGATCGCAACGCCAGAGATCAATTGATTGCCACGAAAAGTGATAGAGGCAAGGCCGTGAACACCGCTTAAAAACAGCGATGCAGCGATGCCAGCAAGTAAGCCAATCCAGACAGAGCCCGTCATTGACGCAATCGCGGCAGAGAAGAAGGCAGCCGCCAACATCTTGCCTTCAAGGCCGATGTCAAAAATACCAGCGCGTTCCGAGAATAGACCGGCCAAACAGGCCAACAATAACGGAATTGCCAAGCGTACAGTGGCGTCTAGAATTTGGATGAGCGTAAAGAAATCCATCAGTTGCCCTCCTTACGCAGAGCTAGGAATATGCGTTCCAGTGGCATACGCACCATGTTGTCCAGCGCACCTGTGAACAGGATAACCAGCGCTTGGATCACGACGATTAATTCGCGTGGAATACTGGTCCACAATGCCAACTCGGCACCGCCTTGGTATAGAAAACCAAATAAAATCGCGGCGATAAAAACGCCCAAAGGATGACTGCGACCCATCAAGGCGACAGCGATCCCGATAAATCCGGCACCCTCAGTCGCGTTCAATACCAAACGTTCTGCTTCGCCCATAACGTTGTTGATCGCCATCATACCTGCCAGTGCACCAGAGATGATCATAGCGATCATCGTAATCTTAACAGGCGAAATTCCCGCATATTTTGCAGCACTTTCAGAGTGACCATAGGCGCGAATTTCATAGCCAAGTTTCGTGCGCCAGATCAGCAGCCAAACCAAAACGCAAGCGATTATTGCCACTAACAGTGAAACGTTTGCTGGGGCCGCTTTTGAAAAGTTAATGCCGATGGGAGCCAAGATGTCGTGCAGGGATGGCAAGTGAACGGCTTCGGGGAAGCGAGCGGTTGCAGGATCCATTGCACCTTTGGGACGCAGCACATTGACCAGCATATAGTTCAGCACCGCAGCGGCGATAAAGTTGAACATAATGGTCGTGATAACGATGTGACTGCCGCGTTTTGCTTGCAAATACGCAGGCACTGCAGCCCAAACTGCACCAAAGGCACCTGCCAACACAATTGCGCCCAGCAGGCCAAGTGACCAATGGGGCCATGGGATGAAAAGACAGGCAAGCGCCACGCCCAAACCACCCAACATGGCCTGACCTTCACCACCAATGTTGAACAACCGTGCGTGAAAGGCGACGGAGACAGCAAGGCCAGTAAACATAAAGTTGGTTGCGTAATACAGCGTGTAACCCCAGCCATAGGTACTGCCCAATGCGCCGTCGATCATCAATTTCAATGCCGCAATCGGATCTTCACCAATGGCAAGTATCACCAACCCAGATAGGATTGCCGCCAACAGAAGTGAGATCAGTGGCACAAGGACGACCTCGGCCCATTTTGGCATTACGTCCATCTTACGTCTCCACACCGGCCATCATCAGGCCCAGTTCTTTTTCGTCGGTTTCGCCAACGGCACGTTCGCCCATGATGTGTCCGTCAAACATAACGGCGACACGGTCTGAGAGAGACAAGATTTCCTCCAGCTCCACACTGACCAATAGAATGGCTTTGCCTTGATCGCGCAGGGCAACAATCTGTTGGTGGATGAATTCGATTGCACCGATGTCTACGCCGCGTGTCGGCTGGCCGATCAGTAAAAGATCGGGGTTACGTTCGATTTCACGTGCCAGAACAATCTTTTGCTGATTGCCGCCACTAAAATTTTTGGCAGACAGGCGTGGGTTTGGAGGGCGCACATCGAAACGCGCCATCTTTTCTTCAGTGTCTTGGCGAATGGCGGTATTATTGATGAAGATGCCAGATTGATAGGCGGGATCATCGTGGTACCCAAACGCGGTATTCTCCCACGCTGAATAGTCCATAATCAGACCTTCGCGTTGGCGATCTTCGGGGACGTGGGCGATGCCGCGGGCGCGACGTGTTTTGCCGTCTGAGTATTTACCAGTGAGGTCGATCGCTTCGCCGTTTAGTGTCACCGACCCGGTGCCGTCGGCGTAACCGCCCAACACTTCAAGCAGCTCAGATTGGCCGTTGCCCGCGACGCCTGCGATACCAAGAATTTCACCAGCGCGTACATTTAGGCTAATGCTTTTGAGGCGTTCAACGCCTTGTTCATCAACCACACGCAAGTTTTGCACATCTAAAACAACATCACCAAGTGTTGGCGGAGTTTTGTCCACTTGCAACAGAACCTTGCGGCCAACCATCAATTCAGCCAATTCTTCAGGGCTGGTATCTGCGGTCTTAACCGTCGCGGTCATCTCACCGCGGCGCATCACGCTGACGGTGTCTGTGGCTTCCATTATTTCGCGCAGTTTGTGCGTGATAAGGATGATGGTTTTGCCTTCTTCACGCAAACGTCCAAGAATACGGAACAACTGATCCGCCTCTGACGGTGTCAGAACGCCTGTGGGTTCATCAAGGATAAGAATATCGGCCTGACGATAGAGGGCCTTCAATATCTCAACACGCTGTTGCATCCCCACGCCGATCTCTTCGATCAAGGCATCAGGATCAACGTTCAATTCGTATTCAGCAGCCAGCTCAAGCAAGGATTTGCGTGCTTTGGCAAGGCTGGGTTTTAACAAACGACCATCCTCAGCACCAAGGATGATATTCTCAAGGACGGTGAAGTTTTCAACCAGTTTAAAATGCTGGAACACCATACCAATACCCGCAGCAATTGCTGCTTGGCTGTCTGGAATTTCGGTCTTCTGGCCACCAATGAAAATCTCACCCTTATCGGCTTTGTAAAAACCATAAAGGATGGACATCAACGTGGATTTGCCCGCGCCATTTTCGCCGATGATCCCGTGGATTGTACCGGGCATGACGCGGATGGAAATGTCTTTGTTCGCTTGGACGGGGCCAAAGGCTTTTGAAATGCCTTTTAACTCAATCGCAGGCGCTGTCGTGTTGTTGGTCAACTAGGCTCTCCCATGCCTGCGTATCCCACGATGCGCGCAATTTTTCCATCTTTGATATCGACGAAGTATTGGCCGCGCTGTGCTGGCATGTTGGGCATTCCAAATTCGACAGTTGCGCGTGCGCTGCCGTCGCGTTCGGAAATGTTTACGACCTTGGCTTCGGCACCAGGGGCCATTTCAGCAAACATTTTGATGTAGTTGATATAGTCGTCGCGGTCCGTGATTGGTGCAGGTGTCCGTGGATCGCTATAGCAAAAATCTGGGCCGATGGCTGCGTCAGTTGCGGATGCGCGCTCGTCGGCGGTGGGTGCGCCCCAAGCCGAGAAGAGTGTGTGAATACATTCGGTCATGGCTTGAGGCTTTCTTTTGGTAGATTAGGGTTTGATTAGAACGTCAGTGCTGGGCAGCTGTCGTCTGACATGTAGTCATGTACGGCAATCTCGCCTGAAGCGATCTGTGCAGAGGCGGCCTCAACAGAAGCTTTCATTTCATCTGATACGAGGGACGCGTTGTGCTCGTCCATTGCATAGCCCACGCCGCCGTTTGCTAGACCCATGACCGAAAAGCCAGTTTCCATGTCAACACCGTCTGTGAATGCAGAGAATACAGCATTGTCGACGCGCTTAAGCATTGATGTCAAAACTTGACCTGAGTGTAGGTAATTTTGGTTTGAATCAACGCCGATTGAGAGAATTTTCTCGTCCGCAGCAGTTTGCAATACACCAACGCCTGTGCCGCCAGCAGCAGCAAATACAACGTCAGAGCCTTGGCTGATTTGTGCTTTGGTGATCTCAGAACCTTTTACCGGGTCATTCCATGCGGCACCGGTTGTACCGGTCATGTTGGAAATCACTGTTGCGTCTGGGTTCACTGCTTTTACGCCTTGTGCGTAGCCACAAGCAAAACGACGGATCAATGGGATGTCCATGCCGCCAACGAAGGATACTGTGCCAGATTTGGACGCTTGCGCAGCCATCATGCCAACAAGGTACGAACCTTCGTGCTCGTTGAAGACAACAGAGCGCACGTTTGGCGCATCAACAACCATATCGATGATTGTGAATTTTGTGTCTGGGTAATCAGCAGCTACTTGGCCCAATGCGTCACCGAATGCGAAACCAGCCATTACGATCGGGTTTGCGCCAGCTTCAGCAAAGCGACGAAGCGCTTGCTCACGTTGTGCGTCTGATTGCAGTTCGATCTCAGCGAACTTGCCGCCAGTCTCTTCTGCCCAACGTTGCGCGCCAGAAAAGGCAGCTTCGTTGAACGATTTGTCAAATTTACCACCAAGGTCAAAAATCAATGCTGGGTCGGCAGCTGCGGCACCAGCCGTCAATGCGATACCGGCGGCAGCGCCAAGGAATTTATGCATAAGTTTCATCAGGTTATTCTCCCACGTTTTGTTTTGGGACCGCCAGTACTGGGGAGTGAACCATTTTGATTTACCCGCTCGGCCCATCGTAAGCATGCAGAATGCTTAGATCAGATTCAAATTAGGCCGTAGTGGGCAGTCCGGGTCAACCGCTTTTTCTACCATGACGCAAGGTATAGAGGGATTCTTGTGCTCTGGCGCTATTTCAAGGCGATACGCATGACGATTGCGTCTACGGAATCGCCTAAATCTCGGGCATAATAGGCAGAACGGCGTGCGACTTCTGCGAATCCATGTAGCGCGTAAAGATGTTTGGCGGCGAGGTTGTCTGCGGCGACTTCTAGGAATGCCTCGTCTGCATCTACGGATGACATCCACTTTGACATCAACGTACCACCCGCGCCTTTGCCTTGGGCGTCAGGGTGAACTGCTATGGTCAAAAGTTCTGTTTCGCCTGCAATGACTTGGACCAAGGCGAAACCCTGAGGGCAGGTAAAGAGATGGGTGTGTTTGTTGCGCAGAAGGTCTTCAAATTCTTGGG
>JAGSGK010000080.1 GCA_023955215.1 Paracoccaceae bacterium | reverse complement strand
GCGCGTTTCGCGGTGAAGATGCTGAAGCCGCAATGTTCTTGGGCATTTCAGCCTTCACAAACCGCGGTGTCTACATTCCAGGACCAGAGTTCTCGCGCATCTTTGGTGAGATGGGTATCTTGTCTGCTGGCATCGGTTGGCTTGTTGCTATCGCAATTCTCATTGGTTCCTTCTTTGGCGCGCGCACAGTAACGCGCCGTGCCACACGCATCCAAGAAGCCACAGGCATTCGCCCAGCGACCCTTGTGACAAACCTAGCGATTTGGTTCCTGCCACTGATTGCGTTCTTCATTATCACAGGCCTGACCTTTGATATCCCAGAGCTCAAAGGCTTTAACTTCAAAGGCGGTATCAAGATCGGTGCGCCGTTGATTGCAATCTGGTTTGCCCTGTCCATCTACACTGGGGCTTTCATCGCGGAAAACGTGCGTGCAGGTATTCAAGCGGTGTCTAAAGGACAAACCGAAGCTGCCGGCGCATTGGGCATTCGACCCAACCGCATCATGAGCCTTGTTGTTCTGCCACAAGCTCTGCGCGTCATCATTCCACCGTTGATCTCGCAATATCTTAACATCACCAAAAACTCTTCATTGGCGATTTTGGTTGGCTACGCAGACGTAACAGCAACCTTGGGCGGCATCACGTTGAACCAAACGGGTCGTGCGATCGAATGCATCGTGTTGCTGATGTTGTTCTACTTAACGATTTCGTTGATCATTTCCGCGGTTGCGAACGTTTATAATAACTCTACCAAACTGAAGGAGCGCTGAGCCATGTCAGATACATCTGCCAATGCCGTCGCCTTTGTGCGTACGGAATCCGTACCAGCCTCTGCTCCGCCAATTAATGCGGCAGGGCCGGTTAAATGGCTCAAAGACAACCTGTTTGACGGTGTTGGGAATTCTATCCTAACCGTTCTGGCATTCGTTGCGATCTATATGATCCTTTCGAATACGATGCCGTGGGTTCTAAACGGAATTTGGGATGCGCCAACATTGGCCGCATGTCGTGAAATTCTTGATGGAACAACAGGTGCTTGTTTTGCTGTTCTTTCTGAGCGGTGGAACCAGTTGCTGTTTGGGTTCAAATACCCGACCGAACTGTACTGGCGTCCTGCGCTAGCGTTCGCGATGCTGTTTGTTGCTTTTGCACCAGTGCTGTTCTTTGATCTGCCGCGCAAGTTGTTGATCTTTACAGGGCTATACCCGTTCATCGCATTCTGGCTGATCTGGGGCGGACCTATCTTTAACCCGATCCTTGCACTTGTTGGTTTGATCGTGGGTTACATGGTGTTTGTACGGTTGGAAAAAACCAGCTTTGCAATGGCCATGGGGGCGGGCATTGTTTCCGCAGCCGTTATTTGGTCGCTTTCCAAATTCATCGGCTCTGACAGCGCAATCCTTTCCATCGGTTACCTAGAAACAGTACCCTCCCGCGACTTGGGTGGTTTCATGTTGAATATGATGCTGGGTGTTACCTGTGTATCCTTGTCATTGCCTTTGGGCATTGCCTTGGCGCTGGGTCGTCAGTCATCCATGCCACTGATCAAATATGTCTGCGTGATCTTCATCGAATTCATTCGCGGCGTTCCGTTGATCACATTGCTGTTCGTAGCAAGCGTGATGTTGGGCTACTTTTTCCCTCCAGGTTCAGGTGTTGATTTGTTCATCCGCGTTGTGATCATGATCACATTGTTCTCAGCGGCCTATATTGCGGAAGTTATCCGTGGTGGTTTGGCGGCTTTGCCAAAGGGTCAATATGAGGCAGCGGATTCACTGGGCCTTGATTACGCCCAAGCGACACGCCTGATCATCTTGCCACAAGCGCTTAAGATCTCGATCCCTGGGATCGTGAACATTGCGGTGGGACTGTTCAAAGACACCACATTGGTATCGGTTATTTCGATGTTTGATATGGTCGGCATGATCCGTGGCCCAATCTTGGCCTCAACGGATTGGAACGGCGTCTACTGGGAGCTGTTCAGCTTTGCAGCGCTTCTTTTCTTTGTCGTGTGTTACGGCATTTCACAATATTCGCAGTGGCTAGAACGCCGTCTTGCGACAGATCACCGATAAGGAGGCCGGAACATGGCTGAACAAGCAAAAATGCAAGTGTCCGACGAAGTCGCGATTAGCATCCAGAACATGAACAAGTGGTACGGCACATTCCACGTGCTGCGCGACATCGACCTTACCGTTCAACGCGGCGAACGGATCGTGATTTGTGGGCCTTCTGGCTCAGGCAAATCCACGCTGATTCGTTGTATCAACGCGTTGGAAGAGCACCAAAAGGGTTCTATCGAAGTCGATGGCACATTGTTGTCGTCCGACCTTAAGAACATCGACAAGATCCGTTCAGAAGTGGGCATGTGCTTTCAGCACTTTAACCTATTCCCGCATCTGAGCATCTTGGACAACCTGACCTTGGCTCCGATCTGGGTGCGTAAAACACCTAAGAAAGAAGCCGAAGAACTGGCGATGCATTACCTTGAGAAGGTGAAAATTCCAGATCAAGCGATGAAGTTCCCAGGTCAGTTGTCTGGTGGCCAGCAACAGCGTGTGGCGATTGCCCGTTCGCTTTGCATGCAACCACGCATCATGTTGTTCGATGAACCAACATCTGCGCTTGACCCTGAGATGATCAAAGAGGTGCTCGACACCATGATCGAGCTGGCCGAAGAAGGCATGACAATGCTTTGCGTGACGCACGAGATGGGCTTTGCCCGTCAAGTTGCCAACCGCGTTATCTTTATGGACGAAGGTCAGATCGTTGAGCAAAACGAGCCGGAAGAGTTCTTTAACAACCCACAAAGCCCACGGACACAATTGTTCCTAAGCCAAATCTTGGGTCACTAAGCTCCAGCGCATTTTACGCATTTGAGAAATTGAAACGGCTGCCCCTACGGGCGGCCGTTTTTCATTTGGGCATGAAGGCTTTCATGTGAAACGCGCTTTGCTCTGTGGATCGATTGAACGATTGGCTGATTGGGCAAATCTGGCGGACCAAACAACCACCTGTCATGCAATCTAGTCCTGCTTCTGTCGCCAAATGTGTTTTGCAGGTGGGGACATTATAGAAATGGTCGGCAGACAGGGCTGAGACGGGGCAGACGGTGGCACAGGGTCGCTCTATGCAGCTCTCACAGGGGCTTGCCGTCTCTTGCTGCCGCTTACTGGTTAACGGCACTTTGATCGCTCCACGGATTGAAATCATCAAGCCGGCGGTGTCATGTACCAACATCCCTGTAGGGCTTTGCCAGAAACGACCGCTTTGAGTGGCCCACGCGATGAACGGTTCGTAAGGGGGGCCGTCTGAGGGGAATACAGCAGCCCCCTCTTGGTCTGCTGCGATCTGATTGATGATGCGCTTGGACCAGCGATCAATTGGGTTGGGTTGCCCGTCTGAATATTCAGCATCACATTTGAAGTGATGCCAAAAACCACTGTCAGCACCGATCAATGCCAATGTGTGGTCAGCCTCAACAACATGTCCCATGACGAACAATCCGTGTTGTTCAACTTTTGGGCTGAGCAGCGCAGTGATATCTACATTCATTTGTTAGTAAACGGCAGCTTGAGTGACCATCCAAAACGGCTGGGGCGCGCGTCTTGCCAGCGTAACCCAATGTCCATTTCATCATGACCCTCAGATGGCTGGGCGATGTAGGTGCCGAACATCTGATCCCAGATCGATAATGAGAACCCATAGTTACTGTCGTGCTCATGCCGATGCGTCGAGTGATGGACGCGGTGCATGTCTGGCGTCACCAAAACGCGTCGCACAAATGCATCAATGGCCAATGGCAAGCGAATGTTGGCGTGATTAAACATAGCAGTGCCGTTCAAGATCACCTCAAATAAGATGACAGCAAAGGCGGCAGGGCCTAGCAAGTAGACCAACCCAATTTTTAAAAGCATTGATAAAGCAATCTCGATTGGGTGGAACCGAATGGCGGTAGATACATCAATGTCGACATCGGCATGGTGAACCTGATGCAAACGCCAAAGTAGGGGAACCTTGTGGGTGATCAAATGCTGAAGCCAGATTGAAAAATCCAAGATTAAGATCACAAGAACAACTTCAAGCCAGATCGGCAAACCGATTGAGTTGAACAAACCCCACCCTTGGGTCTGCGCATCAATTGCAGCACCCACAGCCAGTAAGGGCAGCGCAAAGGCCATCGCATTCAAAGCAACGGTGTTGACGACAGTGAAGCCCCAGTTTGTGACCCAGCGGGCTTTACGGGTTTGCGTGCGCACACGGCGGGGGGCGAGGGTTTCGATCAACGCAAGTAATGCGAACAGACCTAAGAATACACCCAGCCGGATAAAAGATTCATTTTCCATGTGTTGCAAACTATGGCGTTTGGAACCACGTGCCAAGCGGCACATGGACACAGTTGCGTTAGTCGCGGATCAGGCTGCCTGCGCCGTGGTCAGTAAACAGCTCAAGCAAACAAGCGTTGCGCGCACGACCGTCAAGGATAACAACAGCGCGAACGCCCTCGTTGATGGCATCCAATGCGGTTTCCGTCTTGGGGATCATGCCCCCAGCAATTGTTCCATCCGCAGTCAGTTCACGAATTTGGGCCGCAGTCATTTCAGTCAGTACTTCGCCATCAGCATTTTTAACGCCAGCAACATCCGTTAGCAGCAGAAGGCGATCAGCCTTTAACGCACCCGCAATAGCACCAGCAGCGGTATCGCCGTTGATGTTGAATGTTTCACCATTTTCGCCAGCACCTAGTGGCGCAATGACGGGAATAATGTTGCTGCTAAACAGGTCTTCCAGAATTGAGGCATCCACCACAGATGGCGTGCCTACAAATCCCAACTCAGGATTTGTTTGGGTACAAGTGACCAACTGGGCATCCTTACCGGATAGACCAACGGCGCGACCACCTTGGGCCCCAATGGCCTGAACAATACGTTTGTTGACCAAGCCACTTAGAACCATCTCAACCACTTCCATGGTTGCTGCATCAGTTACGCGTTTGCCGTTCACGAACTCAGATTGGATATCGAGACGCTCAAGCATGGCATTGATCATTGGGCCACCACCATGAACGATGACGGGGTTTGCGCCCACTTGCTGCATCAAAACAACATCGCGTGCGAAGCTCGCCATGGCTTCATCGCTGCCCATTGCGTGACCGCCCAGTTTAATAACGACCGTCGCACCAGAATAGCGCTGCATGTAGGGCAAGGCGCTGCTGAGTGTTTCGGCGGTTTCAATCCAATTGCGATCCATGTCTTGCGTCTTCATCCCGTTTCCGTTCGATTAACTATTCGAGGGTTGCGATGATAGCGCGCAACGTTTCGATGCCCCAACCTTTTTCCGAAGAGGTAATAACCAGCTCTGGATAGGCAGCAGGGTGGGCAGCCAGCTTGCTTTTCACTTGTTCGATGACCTCAAAGCGTTCCTTTTCCTTCACCTTGTCGGCTTTGGTTAGGACAGCTTGGAAAATCACAGCAGAGCTATCGAGCAAAGACATGATTTCTTCATCGACTTTTTTGACACCGTGGCGCGCATCAATCAATACAAATGCGCGGCGCAAAGTTTGACGACCGGACAGGTATTGTTTCAGCAAACGCTGCCACTTTTCGACAACCGGCAAAGGCGCATTTGCATAGCCATAACCTGGAAGATCGACGAGGTAATGTTCATCACCAGCAGTGAAATAGTTGATCTCTTGCGTACGGCCCGGGGTGTTTGACGCACGCGCCAATCCTTTGCGACCGGTTAGCGCATTGATCAAAGTTGATTTGCCAACGTTGGAACGGCCTGCAAAGCAAACCTCCATACGATCGGCATCGGGCACCCCGTCCATTGCGACGACACCTTTTACAAAGTCGGTCTCGCCCGCGAACAGCAGACGACCTTTTTCTTTGCTTAGGGCCTCTGGCTCTTCGGCGATGTTAAATTGCATTTGCATCATAGTACCTGCACGCTGTCGCCTAGGGCGATTGTTCCATCTTGGATAACTTCCGCCAAGACACTGAATTCTTGATGGCCGAAGTGTTCCAAGGCCCCTAACGTATCTGCGTCCCGCTGGCCAGTCTCTGGATTGGCTGCTGTGGACATACAACGCGTTGCGGGCTCTTTTACACGTAATATGGCGTTCCCGATCGCTATATCTTTGCCGACCCAGTCAAATTCAGCCCAAGGCTTGGCACCATCGAACCAGATGTTGGAACGCCAGCGGTGAATCGACAAATCACGCCCAAGGTGTTGCTCTACTTGATTGTGTGATGCGGTGTTGGCCAAGCTAACGGATGGATAGGCGCTGTCAGGATAGCCATGTTTGTCCAGACGCATAACGTGGCTTGGCTGTGCGCGACCGCTTGGGACAAGGGGGGCACTCCAAGCGACGAGTGCCTCAGGGGCATCATCTGGATGAAACGTAAGGTCTGGACGATCGGGATGGTGCAGCGTGATTTCTTGAGTTGCTTCATCAAGTTCCGCCGTGATTGCCATGAGGGCAGGGACACCAGCAGCACGATTAAAGTTCCCGCAGCGGGCCCATTCGCCAATCGTAGCTTTGGATGCTTCATGGGCTAAAGCCCAAACACGATCCCAAGGCAGGCATTCACCAGTCCTCAAAGCAACTGACGTTAACGATTCGCGGCCAAGGGCTTTGATCGGATGACGCCAGATGCTTGAGACTGATGACATGCTTTAGTCCTCTTTAGGTTTTCTTTTCAGACTGCTTTTGATGTTGCCGAAAACGTCAGGTTTGTAACCTTGGCTGCGCATAATCAAATATTGCTGAGTGAAAGTAATCGTGTTGTTGGCGATCCAGTAAACGACCAAGCCACTAGCGAAGCTGCCGAGCATGAACATGAAGACCCATGGCATCCATGCAAAAATCATTTGCTGTGTTGGGTCTGTTGGTGCCGGGTTCAGCTTTTGCTGCAACCACATTGAGATACCAAGGATGATTGGCAAGATGCCGATAAAGATCAACGCCATGACGCTGCCTGTTTCTGGTGCGCCATTTGGGAAAAGTCCAAATAGGTTCAGCAGAGTTGTTGGATCAGGGGCTGAAAGGTCGCGGAATGGGCCAAACCACGGGGCGTGGCGCAGTTCGATTGTGACGAAGATAACCTTGTAGAGGGAAAAGAAGATCGGAATCTGCAGCAAGATCGGCATGCAGCCTGCCGCCGGATTCACTTTGTTCTTCTTATAAAGCTCCATCATACCTTGCTGCATCTTTTGACGATCATCGCCTGCAGCCGCTTTCAGTTTTTCCATTTCTGGCTGAAGCTCTTTCATCTTCGCCATAGAGACGTAAGATTTATAGGCCAGCGGGAACAAAACAGCTTTGATAATCAGGGTAAGGCCAATGATGGACCAGCCCATGTTACCGATCAATTTGTTGATCTCGTGAAGCAACCAGAAGATTGGCTTGGTAAGGAAAAAGAACCAGCCCCAGTCGATACTGTCGATGAATTTGGTAACACCATCCGTTTGGTATTCACGAATGGTTTCCCATTCTTTGGCACCTGCAAACAGGCGGATCGTGTTGGACGCTGTTGCACCAGGTTCGACGGTGACTTTGTTCATCACGGTTTCGGTTTGGTATATGTCCAAAGATGGATTGTACTTGGCTGTCAGGCGCGATGAAACGTCTTGGGCTGGGATCAAGGTAGTCATCCAAAAGTGGTCGGTCATACCGATCCAGCCATTTTTGACATCCTCGATACGCTCTGCGGGAACACCCTCTTTTGGGTGAATGTCGAAATCAGGCATGTCATCCCAATTTGTCTCCGTCAGCTCATCAGCCATCGTGACCAGACCTTCGTGCAGGACGAAGAAATTCTTTAGGTCTTTAGGTTCGCCGTGACGCGCAAGAACACCATATGGTGCCATGGATGCAGCGGTGGCACCGTTATTCGTTACGTTTTGTGTGATTGTGAACATGTAATCAGCATCGACATCATAAATGCGATTGAACAAAAGGCCTGCGCCATTATCCCATGCCAAAGTAATCGGCTTGCCCGGCGCAAGAATATCACCGTCAACAAGCTCCCAGTTTGTATTTGCGTTTGGCACGGTCTCAGGTGTTACACCAGTGCTCGCGGCCCAACCAAAGAGCGCGTAATATGGCGAGTCACTGCCAACAGGTGAGAACAACGTAACGGTGTCTGCGCCCTCGTCTTGCGTGACTTTATAGTCGCTCAATTTCAGCTCATCGATACGACCGCCCAGCAAGGAGATCGTTCCGCTAAGGCGTGGTGTTTCGATTGCAGTGCGCGGTGCTTCAAGCAATGCCGCAGGAGCGGCGGCACCAGTTGCAACCACATTGGCAGCATCAGTTTGTGCTGTTGGGGTTAACGCGGTGACGGCATCAGGCGTCGCAACAGTGCCATCAGCGGACACAATCGAGGTCTCTGTTGGCGCTGCAATTTCTGGCGCGGGAAAAAAGACAGTCCATACTAAAATTACAGCTAAGCTGAGTACGGTTGCCAGAATGAGGTTTTTGTTCTGATCATCCATTTGGGACTGCCACCTAATGTCGTTGAGTTCAGTGTGGGGTTCAACATAGTGCAGGCCTGAAGGTCAAGTGGATTCGGTCATTTGGGGCCTTGGTTAGGTGCGTATAGGTGCCGATTTTCAGGCATTTGTGATGTTTTGGCTAACCAGTATGATGCCCACGAATTTTAGGAGGATCCAGAAGCTTGGCTTCATGTGCTCTCATCCAATCCAACGTTTCTTCGAATGGCATGGGTTTTCCGATACCAAATCCCTGCACATGATTGCAGCCCAATTGGGCCAATAATGCGTGCTCACCGACAGTTTCGACGCCTTCGGCTAGGGTTTCAAGGTTCAGGCGTTCGGCCATTGTCAGGATTGCACTGATCATTCGTTGTTGTTCCGGGTCCCTGTCAGCTTTCATGACAAAGGAGCGGTCGATCTTAAGGCGATCAATCTTGAAACGTCTAATTGATGAGATTGAAGCATGACCCGTTCCAAAATCATCCAAGTCTACGTGGCACCCTAGGTCGACCAGACCGTTGATGTTTAGGGTGATCTGGTCATCGGCAGCCCCAGAAATGACCGTTTCCTAGACCTCGACAGCCAAGCGGTTTGGCGTCAGTTCAAAGCGGCCCAACTCCCAGCTGATTTTTTCAATGAGACGTGGGTTGTTCAATTCTGATCCACTAAAATTCACCCCAACTTGTGGAACGGAAACGCCCGCATAATCCCACGACTTAAGGGCAGTGAAGGCGTGGTGCATTATGATTTCAGCAAGCCGCTCCAGCAAACCGGCTTGCTCAATCGCAGGTAAGAAGTCGGCGGGGGCAATCATGCCTCGCTCAGGGTGATGCCAGCGGGCCAATGCCTCAAAGCCAGTGACCTTACCAGTATCTGTGGATATTTGGGGTTGGAACCAAGGGGCTATTTGCCCCGTTTCCAGCGCATTCTGAACCTCTTCGCGCAATGCAGAATGCGCCTGCGTCACGCGCTGCATTTCTTTGGAAAACGCACGAATAGTTGATGGCCCGCGTTTCTCCGCCTCCAAAAGCGCAATTGAGGCTGCAAGCATCCAATCGGCCCCCGAAATTCCCGGAGAACGACTGCAAAGGCAAAAACCTATGGATGTCGTCACGAATACTGAAACGCCATCCACGGAAACGGGTTCTTCAATGGCTGTTTGAAGGCGGCCAGCCATCTGAATGCAGACTTCTAAATCCATATGTCGACTTGGTCCAAGGCACAGGGCAAAAGTGCAATCGCCCAGTCGCGCAATATTGTCCTGATCGCGCATTTGCAGAATGATTCTTTCACTTATGCGCTTAATCACACTATCAGCAGCGGCCTGACCATGGCGGTCAATCAAAGATTGATACTCATCAATCTGGACCTGAAACAAAGCCGAACCTGTCGTGCGATCGCGCGTTCCCACATGTATTTTATCTACCAGTTCTCTAAAGACGTCCCGCTGAAGAAGCGTCTTAGGCGTTCCTTGCAGCGGAAAACTGGGAGGAGGGCGATGTGAAAACCCACCAAGTGCAAGGAAGGCGATTGGCAACAAGACTGCGGTGCCGATCAAGGCGGGTTCTCCACCGATCCAGTAAGCAGCCAAAACACCTGCTGGAAAAAAGGCCAATGCCTGCGTGCCCGCAATTGCATGACGCAGTTCGTCGCGTAGTTTGGGCCAAGACCATGGTCGATTGACTGCCATTGTGCACCTCGTTGAAGCATCCGTAGAAAACGAACCTTGTCGAAGTGTTAGGTCTGACCTCTTTGCGAGGTGTTAACGCAGCGAAGGAATATCGTCAGAGTTTACGTCAGTTTGGTCAGTTTTCCGTTTAAGGCCCATGAAATCGAAAATTTCAGTGTCCAATAAATGAGAAGGACGCGTGTTGGCCAAAGCGTTAAACATGATTTGACGCCGCCCAGGGCTGTTGGCCTCCCAGCCATCAATAATTTGTTTGACCTGTTGGCGCTGTAATCCATCCTGTGAACCGCACAGATCACAGGGAATAATGGGATAGTTCATTGCTGATGCAAACTTCTCACAATCCACTTCTGCAACATGTGCCAAGGGACGATATACGAACAAGTCGCCTT